>CAVGKN010000121.1:0-4353 GCA_963629855.1 Lachnospiraceae bacterium | reverse complement strand
CTGCAAGGGGTGCTTCAACGAGACGACGTGGGACTTTAACGCGGGCGAGCCGTTCACGGAGAAGACCGAGGCCTTTCTGCTCGACGCGCTCGATCACCCGTGGATCGACGGGCTTTCGCTGCTCGGCGGCGAGCCGATGGAGCCCGCCAACCAGCGCGCGCTCGTGCCGTTTCTGCGCCGCTTCCGCGCCCGGTTCGGCACCGCGAAGACGATCTGGTGCTACACGGGGTGCGTGCTGGAGCGCGACCTCCGCGCACCGGCGTCGCGCTGGCGCACCGAGGTGACCGACGAATTCCTCGACCTTCTCGACGTGCTTGTGGATGGTCCCTTCGTGGAGGCGCAGAAGAGCCTCTCGCTGAAGTTCCGCGGCAGCGCCAACCAGCGCATCCTCCACGCGCCGTTCACATCCGCTTCCTCCCCCTTGCAGGCTACGAAAGACATCACATGAACAAGCCGAAAGAACCGAACGAGGCGCGTCTCGCAGAGCTCGTGCGCCAGATGCTGATCGAACTGGGTGAAGACCCGACCCGCGACGGACTCCTGAAGACGCCGCAGCGCGTGGCGAAGTCGCTCGCCTTCCTCACGCGCGGCTATCGCCAGACGCCGCGCGGCGTGCTGAACAACGCGATCTTCGACGCGGGCGCGAACCACATGATCGTGCTCCGGAACATTGAGGTCTACTCGCTCTGCGAGCATCACCTGCTGCCGTTCTACGGCACGTGCGCGGTGGGCTACATCGCGGAGAAGAAGGTGCTCGGCGTCTCGAAGATCGCGCGCATCGTGGACTGCTTCGCGCGGCGCCTGCAGATCCAGGAACGCCTCACGGAACAGGTGGCCGAGGCGATCCAGAGCGTGACGAAGGCCGAGGGCGTGGGCGTGGTCTTCACGTGCCGCCATCTGTGCATGATGATGCGCGGCGTGGAGAAGCAGAACTCCGAGATGACGACGAGCGCGATGCTTGGCAGCTTCCGCGCGGACGAGAAGGTGCGCCAGGAATTCCTCGCGCTCATCGGCCGCTGAGCACGGGGACTCCGGCGCGTCGCGCCGGGCGTTGAGGCGTCATGACACCGAAAGACCTGACAAACGAAATCCTCATTGGCTGGGGCGGACCCGACGTCTTCAACCAGGCGCTGCGCCTTGCCCAGCGCAACCAGGTGGCGCGGGCGGACTGGGACGCCGCCACGCACACGGCGACGGGCCGGATCGCGCAGTCGGATGGCTGGGCGATGCCGACGAGCTTCACGCTGCACGACAACGGGCGCATCACGTCGCACTGTCCCTGCCGCGCGAACCAGCAGTTCGGGATGGTGTGCCCGCACGTGGTCGCGATCGGCCTCTGCCTCATGTGCCGCATGAGCGACCCGGAGGCGGAGGAGAAGTACCAGCAGGAACTGCGGGCTGCGCGCCGCGCCGCGAACATCGACCCCGCCGACTACATCCGTCGTTCGCCGGGCGGCGTGCCGATGCGCCTGTCGCTCACGTGGAACGAGGAGACGTTCGCGGACGACTTCGCGGCGGACGGCGTGCGCGCGTGCCTTGCGCTCTATGACCGCGCGGGGCGGCGCTACTTTCCAGACGACCCGCAGCTGCGCGCGGCGCCGGGCGTGCATCTCGCCCGCGCGGCGGAGAACCTGCTCGGCGTGCTCGAGGACATCTGCGAAGGCCCGGCGACGCGCGAGATCCTGCTCAAGCCCGCGGACTTCCTCAACGTCGCCGAAATGCTCGCGCCCGGCCCGGCCGTGCCGAGCTTCATCCGCGGCGCCCTCGACGAAACGACGGGCGCGATCACGCTGCGCGCGGATGCGGATCTGCCGTTCGCGCACGACGCCGCGCATGACCGCTTCTTCGTGCACGGCAAGACGGGCGTGATGTGGAGCCGGCCGATCGGGCCGGACGGCGCGGAGGGGCGCGGCGTCTTCACGCGCCTCGCGAAGGTGCTGGCGGAGCCGTTCCAGAGCCTCTATCGGGCGGCCGAGGTGATTCCGCGCGAGGCGGTGCCGGTGTTCCTGAAGACGAACCTGCCGCTGCTGCGCGCGCAGGCCGACGTGCGCCTCACGCCGGGCGAAGACCTCTTCCGCTTCGTGCCGGACGCGCCGCGCTTCGTGCTCGACGTCTCCGGGTCGCGCGCGGCGCTGGGCGCGGATCTCCACGCCGTCTACGGCGCGCAGCGCGTGCTGTGCGGCGCGGCGGGCGAGGCGTGCCGTCCCGACCCCGACGACGTGCTCCTCTACCACACGCGCAATCCCGCCGCCGAGGCCGCGGCGTACGCGACGCTGGCGGAGACGGGATTTACGCGCGAGGAGGGCGAGACGCACTGGCACATCACCAAGCCGCGCGACGTGCTCAACTTCCTCGGCAGCGGCGGCCCGAAGCTCGAACGCCTCGGCTGGAAGGTCGTCTTCTCGGAACGGCTCAACGACCTCGTGGATCGTTTCGGCCACGTGATCGCGACGGTGGACGTGGCGGACGCCGGGCACGACGGCGCGTTCGAGGTCGGCTGCGCCTACGACGACGGCGGGCGGCACATCGCGCCCGGCGACATCCAGGCGGCGCTCAACCGCGGCGATTCCTTCCTGACCGTGAACGGCGAAACCGTGCTCCTCGACGCGGACGCGATCTCGCTCATGCGCGGCGTGTTCTCGGATTGTCCGAGCCGGCCCGGCGCGAAGCCCGGCCACTTCCGCGTGCCCTCGATCTACGCGCCCTACGTGCACAGCTCGCTCGGCGCGCTGTGCGACGCGGTGGAGCTCGAGGACGAGGCCGCGCCGAACTGGCGCGAGACCGCCGCGCAGCGCAACCGCGACGAGCACGCGAAGTGGGAGCCCGTCGATCTCGGCCGCCTCGAAGGCACGCTGCGCCCCTACCAGAAGGACGGCGTCTACTGGATGCGCTTCCTCGAGAAGAGCGGCCTCTCGGGACTGCTCGCCGACGAGATGGGCCTCGGCAAGACGCTGCAGACGCTCACGTGGATTTCGCTCGCGCGCACGGATCCGGAGGCGCGCGGCAAGCCCGCCCTCGTGGTGTGCCCCACGTCGCTCGTGCAGAACTGGGCGGCGGAGGCGGAGAAGTTCACGCCGTGGCTGAAGCGGCTCGTCGTCTCGGGACCCGACCGCGCGGAGCATTTCGCGGAGATCGACGCGAGCGATCTCGTGATCACCTCCTACGCGCTGCTGCAGCGCGACCTCGAGGCGGCCTATCTCGACCGCACGTTCGGCGTGATCGTGCTCGACGAGGCGCAGCACATCAAGAACCGTCAGACGCGCAACGCGCAGGCCGCGAAGCGTCTCGAGAGCGTGCAGAAGCTCGTGCTCACCGGCACGCCCGTGGAGAACTCCGTGGCCGACGTGTGGAGCATCTTCGACTTCCTGCTGCCAGGCTACCTCGGCCGCTACGACGAGTTCAAGGCGACGACGCAGGACGTGATCGAGGCCGGCGGCGCGACGGGCCAGGCGGAGCAGGAGCGCCTCCACCGCAAGCTGCATCCGTTCATTCTGCGCCGGCTCAAGAAGACCGTGGCGCGCGATTTGCCGGACAAGATCGTGAAGGTGGCCTACTGCCCGATGACGCCCGACCAGCAGGCGTGGTACAACAAACTGCTGGCGGACGCGCGCGGCCGCATCGGCGAGATGGTGAAGGCGAAGGGCTTCGCGAAGTCGCGCATGGAGATCCTCGCGCTGCTCATGCGTCTGCGCCAGGTGGCGAGCCATCTTGCGCTGCTGAAGGAGTACCGCGAGAAGGCGGGCGCGGAGAAGGGGGCTTCGACCGAGGCGCTTTCGGGCAAGATGGGCGTGTTTCTCGAGCTGCTCGACGAGGCGATCGACGGCGGCCATCGCGTGCTCGTGTTCAGCCAGTTCGTCTCGATGCTCACGCTGCTGCGGCGCGAGCTCGAGGCGCGCGGCATCCGCTACTGCTATCTCGACGGCGAGACGAAGGACCGCCTCGGCGCGTGCCGCACGTTCAACACGGACGAGTCGATCCCTGTCTTTCTCATCTCGCTGCACGCGGGCGGCACGGGCCTCAACCTGACGGGCGCGGACATGGTCGTGCACTTCGACCCCTGGTGGAACCCCGCCGTGGAGGCGCAGGCGACCGACCGCGCGCACCGCATTGGCCAGAAGCGCACCGTCTACGTGGTGAAGCTCATCGCGGAGAACTCCGTGGAGGAGCGCGTGCTTGCGCTGCAGCAGCGCAAGCAGCTCGTGATCGACGCGACCGTGGGCACCACCGACGAGGCCGCCGTGCAGAAGCTCACCTTCGACGACGTCCGCGCGATCGTGGGGCTGTAGTCTATGGCGTAATGGGTTACTCAAGTTCGCGCGCGAACTTGAGTAACCCATTGCTCTATGGCGCGAT
>CAVGKN010000120.1:1177-4384 GCA_963629855.1 Lachnospiraceae bacterium | reverse complement strand
AGGCAGCTCCGTGGCCATTTAGCGCGTCTCCTTTTTCGGCAGCGACCCGGTGCCGTGACAGCGCCGGCACAGCACGGCGCCCTTGCCGAGGCAGTTGGGACACATCGTCTTGCCAATGCCCTGGCACGTGCCGCAGGGCGAGACGATGATCTTCACACGGCGCGACGAGGCACCGCCGGTCGTACGCCGTTCCGTCTTGACCCAGCCGGGCTTGCCGCCGCGTGCCGCGCCTTTACAGTCACGGCAGTCGACCAGCCCCGTGGTTACGCACTTGCGGCAGTCCGTGACGCCCGACCAGCGGCAGTCCACGCACATGACAAGCCCTGCCGTCTCCTCGGGTGCGGGCGGCTTCACACGCGTCCGGTAGCGCACCTGGCGTCCCGTGCCGTCGCAGATCGGGCAACGCGGAATCTTCGCATCCCAGCGATGCGTCGTGAAGGGGAGGCCGGGCGTAACGCCGATCTCGCCGTCGTGCTGGCCGAGATTGGGCGGCGTGAGGGAAAGCGCGCGCTTGCCGTGGCAGACGGGACATGTGCGCATCATCTCAAAGGGTGCCGCGGCGAGCGTGTATGCGGCGCAGACGAACAGAAGAACGAACGGAAACTTCATGGCGTGACGCCCTCCTGGGCGTATTCATCGAGTTTGCGATAGAGTGTGCGGCGCGAGATGCCGAGCACCTGCGCGGCGCGCGACCGATTGCCGCCCACGTCCTTGAGCACGGCGAGGATCTGCGCTTTTTCGTTTTCGCCGAGCGTGACGGCGCTGGAGAGCACGGGCGCGGCGGCGGGCGCGGCGGCGGTCTGCACCTGGTCGGGCACGTCCGCCACGTCGAGCAGCGGGCCCGTGGAGAGCACGACCATCTTCTCGATCACGTTGCGCAGCTCGCGCACGTTGCCAGGCCAGTCGTAGGCCTCGAGGCGCCTGAGCGCGGCGGGCGTGATGCCCGTCACGGACACGTGGTTCTTCTCGGCGAGCTCGCGGATGAAGCGCGCCACGAGCAGCGGGATGTCGTCGCGGCGCTCCTTGAGCGCGGGCAGGTGGATGTCCACCACGTTGAGGCGGTAGTAGAGGTCTTCGCGGAAGTCGCCCGAGGCCACGAGCGCCTTGAGGTCGCGGTTCGTGGCGGCGATCACGCGGATGTCCACGGTCACGTTTTCGGTGCCGCCCACGCGCGGGAAGGAGCGATTCTCGAGCACGCGCAGCAGCTTCACCTGCATGGCGAGCGGCAGCTCGCCGATTTCGTCGAGGAAGATCGTGCCGTGGTCGGCGGCTTCGAACGCGCCGGCCTTGCGCGCGTAGGCGCCCGTGAACGCGCCCTTTTCGTAGCCGAAGAGCTCGCTCTCGATGAGGTTGGGCGAGATGGCGCCGCAGTTGACGGCGAGGAACGGGCCCTGGGCGCGCGGCGAGAGGTTGTGGAGCGCGTGCGCCACGAGATCCTTGCCCGTGCCGTTGGGGCCCTGCAGCAGCACGGTGGCGGAGGTTGGCGCGGCGCGGCGCACCATCTCGAACACGCGCTTCATCGCGGGCGACGAGCCGATCATGTTGTCGAGGCCGTACTTCTCGTCGAGCTGGCTGCGCAGGTCGGCGACCTCGCACTCGAGCGCGTGCGTCTTGAGCGCCTTCTCCACGCGGCTGTCGAGCTGGTCGAGGTCGATGGGCTTCATGAGAAAGTCCTCCGCGCCGTCCTTCGTGGCGGCCACGGCCTGCTCGATCGTGCCGAACGCGGTGAGCAGAATGCAGATGAGCTTCGGGTACTTCGCCTTGGCGGCCTTGAGCAGCTGCAGGCCGTCGGCGCCGGGCATGCGCACGTCGGAGAGCATGAGGACGATTGCGGGATCGGCGGCGAGCGCCTTCATGGCCTGCTCGGCGTCGGGCGCGGTGGTCACGCGGTAGCGGTCGGAGAGGGCGCGCGCCATGAAGTCGCGCGTGTCCTTCTCGTCGTCGACGATGAGAATGACAGGTGGGGTCATGTGAGCCTCCTTACGCGCTTTTCGAGGCGCGGGATGCGAACGGTGAACTTGGTGCCGGCGCCTTCCTTGGACTCCACGTCGATCTCGCCGCCGTGGGCGCGCACGATGCGGCGCGAGAGCATGAGGCCGAGCCCCGTACCGGCGCGCTTGGTCGTGCGGTAGGGCTCGAAGAGCGCGGCCACGGCGTCGGGCGTCATGCCGCTGCCGGTGTCGCGGAAGGCGACGGTGACGGCGTCGTCGTCGGAGTCGAGTGCGATCGCGAGCTCGCCGCCGTCCTTCATCGCCTCGAGCGCGTTCTTGACGAGGTTGAAGAACACCTGCTCCATCTGCGCGCGGTCGAAGACGGCGGGCGGCAGGGCGGGCGGCAGGTCGAGCAGCACGCGGATGCGGCGATCCTCGATCTGCGTCTTCATCGCCGCCAGCGTGTCCTTGAGCGGATCGGCGAGAGAGCCCGGCGCGAGCGTGGGACGAATGGGCCGCATCGCGCTGAGGAAGCCGCGGTTGATGTCCGCAATGCGCTTGATTTCGTTCTGGGCGGTCTCCACGTCGGCGAGCAGGCGCGCGCGGCGCGCGGGGTCGGGTTCGCGCTTGAACTCGCGGGCCATGAGCTGCAGGTTGAGCGAGAGGGCGTTGAGCGGATTGCCGATCTCGTGGGCGAGGCCGGCGGCGAGATCCTTGATCGCGTCGGTGCGCTCGCTCTCGCGCGCGTCGGCCTCCTGCTCGTGGGCGCGCGTGACGTCGCGCAGGATCACGACCACGGCGTCCTCGTTCGGCAGTGCGCCGATCTCGAGGATGCGCCGCTCGGGGTAGGCGAGTTCGATCTCGCACGAGGCCTTGCGCGCCCAGCCGTCGCCTTCACGCGATGTGCTCAGCAGCCGGTCCCACTCCCACGCGGGCAGCAGGTCGCGGATCGGCCGGCCGCGTCCCTTGGCGAGCGCCGCCGCCGTGAGACGATCCGCCGCCGTGTTGGAGTAGAGCAGCAGCCCCTCGGCGTTGACCACGAGCACGCCTTCGGAAAGCGTGTTGAAGACGGATTCGAGAAAGCCGATCTCCTCCGCCAGCGCCGTGAACTGACGCCGACGCCCGGCCGCGTCGAGCTTGTCGATGCGGTCGGCGACCTTCCTGAAGAACTGATTGGTTCGTGACATTCTGTCTCACCTGTTCAAAAACGCCACAAAGTGTATCATTTTTCGCCACGCTCGGCAACTTCTGATAGTAATGGGTTACTCAAATTCGC
>CAVGKN010000120.1:0-1167 GCA_963629855.1 Lachnospiraceae bacterium | reverse complement strand
AGTAACCCATTACTTCTGATATACTGTTTTCCGCAATGAAAAGAAAGATTCTGCTTGGCGTTCTCATTTGTGCGGCGGGCGCGGTTGGGGCGGCGGCGCTCGATCCCGTCGTCGCGCTGCAGATTTGCCTCGACCGGCGCAACTTCTCGTGCAACGTGATCGATGGCGAGTGCGGCCGCAAGACGCAGGTGGCGCTGGCGACGTACTGCGCCGTGAACGGACTGCCGTTCTCGGCGGCCGATCTGCGTCCCGACGCGCTGCGCCTGACGTGCGCGCGCCTCTTTCCGGGCGAGACGGATCTTCTGACGACGGCGATGATCACGGCGGCGGATCGCGCGGCGTGCGCGCGTCTTCCCGCCACGCCCTCCGAGAAGGCGCGTCTGGCGGCGATGGGCTATGAGACGCTGGAGGAGATGTTCGCGGAGCGCGGCCACTGTTCGCCGGCGCTGCTGCGCGCGCTCAATCCCGCGCTCGCGTGGCCGAATCCGCCCGCGGGCGCGCGCGTCACGCTGCCGCGCGTCGATCCCGTGCGCGTCGTCTCGAAGCGGCATCCCTACGGCGAGGCCAGCGCGCTGCGCGTCTCGCTCGCGCGCTTCGAGATCACGGCGTTCGACGCCGCCGGCCGCCTCATCGCGCTCTTCCCCTGTTCGATCGCGGCGGAGAAAGCCAAGCTGCCGCCTTCCGGCGAGCTGCGCGTCGTCACGCTTGCGGAACGGCCCAACTACACCTACACGGAGCCGCGCGTGGGCGCGAGCGGCCGCATCGTGCGCTACATCTATCCGCCCGGGCCGAACAATCCCGTGGGCTCGTCGTGGATCGGCCTTTCCCTGTCGACCTACGGCATCCACGGAACGCCCGCGCCCGCGCGCATCGGCCGCGCCGAATCGCACGGCTGCTTCCGTCTCGCCAACTGGAACGCCGAGAAACTGCGCAGTCTCTGCTCCATCGGTACCAGCGTGGTCATCGAACGCTGAGGACGCACTGTCGTTTTTGCGCAAGGGTTTCATGTGCGGTAGATTTTGGTATAATCTGCGGTTAGCGAAAGAGAGGATCAGATGAAGATTTTAGAGATTGTCGCGACGGACGCGCCGAGCGTCTCGTTCGAGGTGTTCCCGCCGAAGCGCCGCGCGGCGGCGGACGCGGAAGGCGAGCGCGCCGCAATGGCGA
>CAVGKN010000119.1:0-4415 GCA_963629855.1 Lachnospiraceae bacterium | reverse complement strand
GGGTCGTCCATATTCACGCCCACGTACATCACCGTCATCGTGGGCGAGCCGTGCAGCGTCACGCCGCGCCGTTCGAGGTCGCCCGCGAGGTGGCCGTCGGGTCCGACCACGGCGTCCCAGTTGTCGTGCGAGACTTCGCCGAGAAAGTCGACTTCGCGGGCGAGGAACATGAGCCACTGCGTGGAGACGTCGTCGACCACGAGATACTCGATCTCGTCGAAGGGCGGCGTCTTGATCTCGCTCCAGCCGCGCCAGCCGGGATCGCGGCGGAAACGCATGCGATGATTGCGCCACCATTCGGCGAGACGATACGGCCCGGAGCCCACCGCCACGCCGCCGAACTTCGCGCCGTAATGCTCCACGGCCTCGTGCGGCACCACCGACGCATAGGCCATCGCCATGAGCCAGGGGAAGACGTGCAGCGGCCGCTTGAGCGTGATGCGCGCCGTGCGCGCGTCGAGCGCCTCCACGCGCGCCACGGCGTCCATCGTCCAAAGCCCGCTCGACGCATTGGCCTTGTCGCCAAGGCGATGGAGCGAGTACACGATGTCCGCCGCCACCACGGGACGCCCCGCGCCGCCCGCGAAGCAGGCGTCGGGCGCGAAGCGCGCCCCCTCGCGGATGCGGAACGTGTAGACGAGCCCGTTGGTGGAAATCTGCGGCAGGTCGCACAGCCCCGCCTTCAGGCGATAGGGCCGCGCGAAGTAGTCGACTTCCAGCAGCGGCTCGTAGACGAGCGAGACCGCGCGCGATTCGCACACGCTCGCCGCGCGCAGCGGATCCATCGACGCCACGCGCTCCATCGGCCGACGGAAGACCTCCCCCGCTCCTGCACTCAGCGCCAAGCATCCTACGCTCAGCGCGAAGCACCGCACGAAGCACTTAGCACTCAGCACTAAGCACTCCGCACCAAGCACCAAGCACTCCCCCCTCATCCCTGCACCATCCAGGCGAAGCCCGAGACGAGCGCGGCCGTGTAGGCGGCGGAGACGACGTCGTCGAAGAGGACGCCGTGCGCAGTGTGAATGTTGCGGTCGATGTAGCGCGCAATGGGCAGCTTGATCGCGTCGAGAATGCGGAAGACCACGAAGCCCGCGAGCGCGTAGGCCCAGACGTTCGCGTCCGGCGGCAGCGCCCAGAAGAGCGGCACGCAGAGGTAGCCCACGATTTCGTCGAGCACGAAGTGCTTCGGGTCCGGATCGTGCCAGTGGCGCTGCGCCCACGGCGTGAGCCGATAGTGCAGCCCCGAGAAGAGGAGCGCGCCGAGCAGGCACCAGAGGCGCGCGAGCCCGTCGCCGCAGCCGACGAGCAGCGCGAGCGCGTGCCACGCCAGGCCCACGAGCGCGCCGAACGAGCCCGGCACCACGGGCGAGAGCCCGAGTCCGAAGCCACTTGCGAGAACGAGCCGCAGACGTTCGTTTTCAACAGGTTGGCGGAATGTGCGCGTCTTCATGCGTTTCCCTCAGAAGAACCACTTGGCGACGGCGAGGAGGCCCTGCTTCCAGGGCACGCGGTGCGAGACGCCGGTCTTGCCGGCGAACTCGGAGAGGTGCGCCACGTACCAGTCGTAGTTGCGCACGAGCGCCTCCTTGTTGGAATACTTCGGCGCGAAGCCGAGCAGCTTCTCGGCGCGCGCGATGGAGACGAAGCTGTCGGTGGAGGCCGTCTCGTAGACCCACGGATAGAGCGGCGAGAGATGCAGCTTCTCGAGGATGCGCAGGATGAAGACGAGCGGCGCCACGGGCATGCCGCGGATCTTCTTGCCGTGGCCGGCGCGGTCGAGCACGGCCTGGTAGTCCTCCTTCATCGTGGTGAAGTCCTTCGCGCCGATGTTGAACTCCGTGTTGACGACCTTCTCGTCGAGCGTGAGCGCGCTCCAGATGGCCTCGCAGAGATCCGCCACGTCCATGAGCTGGTAGCGGTTGTTGCCGCTGCCGATCATCGGGAAGCCGTGGCCGGTATAGGCCCAGTCGTAGAAGAGCGCGAACACGCCGAGGCGTTCCGGCCCGATGAAGCTCTTGGGGCGCAGGATCGGCACGCAGAAGCCGCTTTCGCGCGCGTCGCGGCAGATCTTCTCGGCCTCGATCTTCGCGTGGCCGTAGGGGCCCACGCCAATGAGCTCGTCGTCCTCGTAGATCGGGTGGCGCTTCGGCACGCCGTAGACGGCGGTGGAGGAGATCTGCACCATGCGCGCGCCGCCCGCGCGGCGGCAGGCCGTGATCACGTTGCGCGCGCCGTCCACCTCCGTGGTGCGGATGTCCTCGGGCGGATAGAGCGGCAGCGCGGCGGCGGTGTTGACCACGGCGTCGCAGCCTTCCACGCAGCGGTTCACGACGGCGGGATCGCGCACGTCGCCCTTGGTGAACACGAGCCACGGCTCCTTGGCCTCGGGATAGTCGAAGTCCGCGATGTCGAGCACGCGGATTTCCTGTACGCCCTTGTCGTGCAGGCAGCGCACGAGGTTGATGCCCAGGAAGCCACTGCCGCCGGTGATGAGAACTGTCTTGACGTCCATCTTGTCTTTCTACTCCGTAATCGAAACCATGAGCGCGGCGGTCGTGGCGCGGTCGAGCACGAACACGGCGTCCGCCCCGCCGACCATCGCGTAGCGGCCGCCGCCCGGCGCCCGTGCGCCCAGAAGCACGTTGCGCCGCACGGCGCCCGCGCCCTCGAAGTCGATCGCCACCGTGAACGCGGGCGTCTCGAGCCCGCAGCGCCGCAGATCGTCCGGCGTGGCGGTGAGCGTCTCCACGCTGGCGGCCTCCACGCGCGTGAGCGCGGCGAGCAGCTTCTTCACCGCCTCCACGTTCACGGTCGCGGGCGCCGCGCCTTCCGCGAGCCCCCACGTGCCGCGCTCAGGAGAGAACACCACGGCCACGGGCGGCGCGCTCTCCGACTTGATCGAGAGCCGGCGCACCGCAGTCGCGTCGAGCGTGAACAGCGTCTTCGCGCGCAGGTTCGCGAACGGCCCGCAATCGTTGAAGAGATCGCGCGCCACGGTGACGTCGGGATGCACGCCCGCCGAGGTCGCCACCGACACGCGCACCGCGTCCTCGTCGCGGATGCGGTCCGGCACGTCGTTGCGCCGGATGCGCAGCACGGCGTTGACGAGCGCGGCGGCCGCGGTGGGATCGGCCGGCGCGACCACGGGCGCCTCCAGGCGCCACACGTTGTTCGAGCCGCGCGCGAGCACGTAGACGTGCGCCCCCATGGAGAGCGACACGGAGCGCACCTGCTCGTCCGCCCCGAACGGAAACACGCGCGTGTCGCGGAACGCCGCGTCGCCCTTGCGGAAGAGATCGGCCACGGCGGCCTTGAGCGTGACCACGGCCGTGCCGTTCTGCACGAGCGCGTAGACGAGGTTCGTGCCGGCCGAGGCGCCGAACACGATCTGTTCGGGCACGCCGACGGCGGGCTTCACGTTGACCGAAAGGCCGGTCTCGGCGGCAAGGCCGTAAGGCGCGAGCGCGGCGCGCGAGGCCACGGCGGGCAGCACGAAACCGACGATGCGCGCGCCCACGAGCGCGTCCACGAGCGCGGCGACTTCGACGGCGTCGGCGGGCGCCTCCACGGGGGCGGCGAGCCGCCAGGCCACGCCCGTGCGCACGAGCCGGATGAACGGCGCATCGGGCGCGTGCAGGTCGAGCCCCGCGATCTCCTCGCGCGAACACGAGACGAGCGCGCGCGACCGCACGCCGTCCGCATTCGCCGGAATCGCCTCCCACGCCGCCACGGGCACGATGAAGACGTTGAGCAGACCCTCCACGCGCGCGTAGACGTCCTTGCCCGAAGCGGAACGCGCACCGAAGACGATGCGCGTGGCGGCGCCGCCGCGCGCGCGCACCGTCACGGCCGTGCGCACGGGCTCCGCGAGACCGAAGTCCGCGAAGTCCTCGCCCAGCGCGGCGAGTTCGGCCGCCGTGCGCATGTCGCCGAGCGGCAGCAGGGTGAGCGCGTCGACGAGCCGCGCCACGGCGGCCGCCTCCGCCGGCGCCGCCTGGGGCGCGGTCAGGCGCCACGCGCCGTCGGCCTCGCCGCGCGCGAGGCGCACGAGGTTGGTGCCGTCGTGCACGATGTCGAGGCCGTCGATGGTCTCCGGCGCGAACGTGCACAGCGTGGCGCGCGTGTTGTCGTTCGCCACCGCCCGCGCGCGCCACGAGAGCGCGGCGAGCAGCGCGCCCAGCAGCGCGATGCCCACGAGGAAGAACACGATGAAGCGGCGATTGCTCATGGGCCGCGCCTCCGAATGAGAAACACGCACAGGCCCACGAGCAGCGTCGCGCCCACGGGAATCGCCGTGCCGTACGTGCCGAAGCGGATCCAGCCCGCGCGGTCGAGCCCCGTGGCCACGGCGTTGCCGGGCGTGCGCGAGGCGGTGAGCGCGTCGAGGCCCGAAAGCCACGCGAGCGCATTGA
>CAVGKN010000118.1:0-4426 GCA_963629855.1 Lachnospiraceae bacterium | reverse complement strand
TGGAATGCTGAATTGTTCGGCCGACGCATTTTTTGTCCCATTCAGCCCCGTATGGCAAGAGCAGAGTCTTTTAATGCGTCGGCCGTACTTTCGTCCCCCTCTTTACAACCCGAATTGAAACTGGTAAACTACGCCTCAAACCGTGCTAGGAAGGAAGAGACGCGATGAACAAGTTGACAACACTGGTCTGTGCGGCGCTGGCGGCGCTGCTTGCGAACGCGGCCACGCCGAAGGTGCTGCTCGTGCAAACGGAAGGATGGGGCGATCTCGCCACGCCGCTGGCCGCGGCGCTCAAGCCGCGCGTGGCGGTGGAGGCGGTGGCGGCGAAGGACGCGGCGGCGGCGCTCAAGCGCGGCGGCTACGGCCTCGTGCTGCTGCACGGCGGTCCCGAACTCTCTCGATTCGTGGGCCCTGCGTGCGCGAGCGGCCCCGAGACGCGCGTCTCCTTTGTCATCACGAAGCCGTGCAGCTTCTGGTTTCTCATGTTCAGCGGCGTGCCCGTGCACGTTGTCCAGAACAAGCCGATGCCGCAGGTCGCGGCGAGCCTCACGAACGGAGTGCTGTGCGCGCTCGGCCTCGCGCCCGTGACGGCGGAGGCGTTCAACACTGCGGAGAAGGCGATCGACGAGCTCGGCACGCGCTTCGCGGACTATCCCGCCGCGGCGTTCCGCGCCCGGCTCGCGGCGCTGCGCGCGGCGCCCTCGCGCGCGGCCTTCGACGCGCTGCTGAAGGAGGCGCTCGTCACGGCCAACCCGCTCGTCAACGCGCAGGAGATCGTCTACGCCAGGCACAACATGTGGGCGCAGGATCATCACAACACGGCCACGCTCTTCCAGCACGGCGAAATCAACGGGAACCGCTACTGCACACAGGGGGCGCTGCGCGCGCTCAACGTGAAGACCGGGCGCGTGCGCGACATCGTGCCCGAAGTCGCGGGGCGCACGGTGCGCGACCCGGAGGTCGACTACGACGGTCGTCGCATCGTCTTCTCCATGCGCACCGGCAAGACGGACGACTACCACATCTACACGGTCGACGCCGACGGCGCCCACCTGCGGCAGCTCACGAAGGCGCGCGGCGTGAGCGACATCGATCCCGTGTGGCTGCCCAGCGGCGACATCGCGTTCTCCTCCACGCGCGAGCCGAAGTACTGCATGTGCAACCGCCACATCATGTGCAACCTCTTCCGCATGACCGACGACGGCGCGAACATCCACCAGATCGGGAAGTCCACGCTTTTCGAGGGCCATTCCACCGTGCTGCCCGACGGGCGCCTGCTCTACGACCGCTGGGAATACGTGGACCGCAACTTCGGCGACGCGCAGGGGCTCTGGACGTGCAATCCGGACGGCACGCGCCACGAAATCTACTGGGGCAACAACACCGCGAGCCCGGGGTGCGTGATCAGCGCGCGGCCGCTTTCCGACGTCTCGCGCGTGATCGCCACGCTCGGCAGCTGCCACGACATGGCGTGGGGTGCGCTCGGCCTCATCGACCGTACGCGCGGCGTGGACGGCCGCGAGCCCGTGCTGCGCACCTGGCCCGCCGACTTCCGCCGCCGCATCCACACGGACGGCGAGGACTTCGACTCCACGCGCGGCCTCGCCCTGAAGTACGCCGACCCCTACCCGATCGACGATGCGCACTTCATCTGCGCGCGCACGATCGCGCGCGGCTACGAGATGGCGCTCGTCTACCTCGACCTGCACGGCAACGAGGTCGTGTTCCACCGCGACGGACCGGGCTGCCATGCGCCCACGCTGCTGCGCCCCGCGAAGCGGCCGGTCGTGCGCAGCGAAACGCGCTCGTTCGCCGCGCCAAACGCGCCCGGCCTCTTCTACGTGCAGAACGTCTACGTGGGAACGCATCTCAAGGGCGTCAAGCCCGGCACGATCAAGGCGCTGCGCATCGTCGAGTCGCCCGAAAAACGCAGCTGGACGAGGCCCTCCGGATGGTTCGGCCACGGCGAGATGGCGCCCGCGGTCAACTGGAGCTCGCTCGAAAACAAGCGCATTCTGGGCACGGTGCCCGTGGAGATGGACGGCAGCGCCTACTTCGAGGTGCCGGGCAACACGTTCGTCTACTTCCAGGCGCTCGACGCGGAGGGGAAGATGGTGCAGTCCATGCGCAGTGGCGCGTATGTGCAGCCGGGTGAGACGTTCGGCTGCGTGGGTTGCCACGAACGTCGCGTGGGCGAGGCCGCGGCCAACACGGGCAAGCCGCTCGCAATGCGCCGCGCGCCCTCGAAGCTCGACGGCGCCTACAATCTGCGCGGCCTCGAGAAAGGCACGCCGCCGCACCTCTATTCGTTCCTGAAGGAAGTGCAGCCCGTCTTCACGGCGAAATGCGTCTCGTGCCACGACTATGGAAAGAAGGCCGGCGAGAAGCTCAACCTGAGCGGCGACCGCGGCGCCTTCTTCTGCACAAGCTACGTGGATCTCTGGGCGCGCGGCGCGATCCGGTGCGTGGGCGGCGGCCCCGCCGAGATCCGCGAAGCCTACTCCTGGGGTTCACACGCCTCGAGACTCACGAGCAAACTCTCCGGCCACGGCGGCGTGACGCTCACGGACGACGAGCGCGACCGCATCATCACGTGGATGGATATCAATGCGCCGTACTACCCGACCTACGACAGCGCCTATCCCCTGAATCCCGGCGGCCGCATGCCGCTGACCTTCAAGGAGCAGAAGCGCATCGAGACGCTGTGCGGCACGAAGATCTCGAACAACTGCCGTGCGCGCCAGCGCGAGCAGCTCGACTTCGACCGGCCCGAATGTTCGCGCATTCTCGCGGGCGCGACGAACGATGCGGCACGGGTCGAGGCGCTTGCGCTCATCCGTACGGGCGGCGCGCGCCTCGCCAAGACGCCGCGCGGCGACGTGATGGAAGGCTTTACGCCGTGCCCCGTGGATCGCGCGCGCGATGAACGCTACCGGAAGCGCTGTGCAGAGGAAGAGCGCGTGTACGAGGCCGTGCGCACGGGCGTGCCGCGCGTCGATGAGTAAGGACAACAGGTAGGTCGACATGTCGCAGGAATGGAACATCAAGGGGCGCGGCCATGCGTGCTCCCTCTGCCAGAAGCCGCTCGTGGACAAGTCGCCGGTGGTCTCCGTTCTCAAGGAGATCCCCGCTGGCTACGAACGTCTGGACTGCCACCCCGAATGCTGGAAGACGGCGCCGCGCGACTGGGAGCCCTTCAGCTTCTGGGAAGGCGTCTATCTCGCGCCACCGCCGCCGAGCGCGCGCAAGGAGCCGCTGAAGAAGGAGACGGCCGACGACCTGCTGCGGCGGCTCATCGCGCTCGACGACCCGGCGATGAAGAACGTGGTCTACGTGCTGGCGGTAATGCTGGAACGCTCGAAGATCCTCGTCGAGCGCGACGCGCGCGAACAGGCCGACCATTCGATCATCCGCGTCTACGAACACCGCAAGACGGGCGAGAGCTTCATCGTGCTCGATCCGCGTCTGCGCCTCGAGAATCTCGCCGACGTGCAGCAGCAGGTCGTGGCGCTGCTCTCCGGCACCATGACGTTCGGCCAGGTGGAGGAGAAGGCCGAGGCGCAGGAGACCGCACCGGCCGAACCCACTCCGCAGGAGGCGCCGGCGCCATGACGCGGAAGACAACGGCGCCGTGCACCGTGAGGCAAATCGCGGACTGGCTCGACAAGACGCTTAATGTGGCGGCGTTTGCCGACGTCTCGAACAATGGCGTGCAGATCGCGCGGCGCGGCGAAGCGGTCACGAAGGTGGCGTTCGCGGTCGATGCGAGCGCGCGCATGGTCGCGGCGGCGGCGGAAGCGGGTGCGCAGCTGCTCGTGGTGCATCACGGCATTTCGTGGGGCGGCGGCATCACGCGCCTTACGGGCGGCGTCTACAACGTGGTGAAGGCAGCGCTGGAGGCCGATCTCGCCCTCTACGCCGTGCATCTGCCGCTCGACGCGCATCCGCGCTACGGCAACAACCACGAGCTCGCGCGCTACCTGGGTCTGAAGAACCTCACGCCCGCCTTCGCCTACAAGGGCGCGAAGATCGGCTGTGTCGGCACGCTGCCGAACGGCCGCCGCGTGGGCGTGTGCAGCGGCGGCGGCGGGTCGTTCGCGCCCGAGGCCCAGGCGTTGGGTTGCGACCTTTTCATTACGGGCGAGGCCGACTGGGGCGAGGTGATCGCCGCCGAGAACATCGGCATGCCCATGATCTGCGCCGGCCACTACCAGACCGAGACCTTCGGCGTGCGGGCCCTCTCCCGCGCGCTGGCAAAGGCCCTGCCCGTCACGTGCCAGATGCTTGACACGGCGAACTGAATTGTTCGGCCGAATGCCCATGACATCCGAGACACCCGTTCAAGCCGAAGAGAGACTGGCCGCCGCCTGCGCGCTCAGCCTCGTCGGCGGCTTTACGGACGTCTACTCCTACCTCTGCCGCGGAC
>CAVGKN010000117.1:0-4440 GCA_963629855.1 Lachnospiraceae bacterium | reverse complement strand
GGACGGAACGCCTCCACGTCCGCGCCGCGCGGGATGCACACGAGCCGCGCGGGGTCGGGGTGGTAGGTCTCGAGCACGTGGCGGCGCACGTAGTCCGACACGCAGATCGTGCGCAGGCCTTTGAGCATGATGCGGTTGTAGGGAATCTTGAGAAAGGCGGGCTTCGTGCCGTAGACGCCGTGGAACGTGGAGATCCACGGCACACCGCAGATCTGCGAGGCCCAGTAGGTCGACCACGCCGGCGCGCGCGAGCGCACGTGCATGAGCGTGACGCCCTCGCGCCGGGCGAGCGCCGCGAGCGCGCGCGCGTTCCGCCAGATCACGAGCGGGTTCTTCGACATGAGCGGCAGCGTGAAATGCGGAATCTCCAGCGCCTCCAGCTGTCTGACCAGCGCGCCGCCCTGCGAGGCCACCGCGTTCGCGATGCCCGCCTCCTTCAGCGCGCGCGCGATCTCGATCGTGCCGCGCTCCACGCCGCCCATCTGGAGGGACGGCAGAATCTGCAGAATCTTCATGTCCATGGCTCCCGAAAGTATACCACAATCTTCAGCGGCCCACGCTCCCCTCGCCGGAGGTCATGTTCTCGCCCACGAGGTCGGAGGAGGCGTCGCGGCTGCCGAAATCCTGAATCCAGCCGTGCTCGAAGCCGAAGTCCGCCGCGGCCTCGGTGACGGTGGCGTATTCTTCCTCTGTGACCACGCGGTCGAACGGCGGCGTGGCGCACGCCTCGAAGGCCGGCGCGTACTGGCTCATCACGGAGACGTGCACGCGCGGCGAGCACGCGGTCGCGAGCCAGGCGAGATTCTCCACCGCTTCGTCCGCATGGCCCGGCAGCACGAGCACGCGCACGATCACGCCGCGCGTCGCGCCGCCCGGATCCTCCGAATCGAGGGGACCGAGCGTGTTCCAGAGGTGCTGGATCGCGGCGCGCGCGGCCGCCACGTAGCCGGGCGTGGCGGAGGCGCGGCGCGCCGTCTCGTCCGACGCATAGCGCAAATCCACGAGCGCGATGTCGCAGAGGTCGCGATACTCCGTCAGCGTCTCCACGCGCTCGTAGCCGCTCGAGTTGTAGACGACCGGCAGACGCACGCCCTCGGCCCACAGCGGTGCGAGCGCGGCGCGGATCGCGGGCAGATACGGCGTGGGCGACACGAGGTTCCAGTTCGCGCAGTGATGGCGCGCGGCGAGATCGCGGAAAATCGCCGTGAGCTCGGCGAGAGCGAGATCGCGTCCCTCTCCCTTCCAGCTCCAGGGCGCGTTCTGGCAGTAGAGGCACTTCATCGTGCAGCGCGAGAAAAACACGGCGCCGGACCCGGTCTCGCCGCAGAGCGGCGGCTCCTCGCCGAAGTGCGGCCCCCAGCGGAAGACGCGCGGCGCATCGCCCGCGCGGCAGAAGCCCCGCTCACCCCGCGCGCGGTCGACGCCGCAGCGATGCGGACACAGGTCGCAGGTCACGACGCCACCGGCTGCGCCGCCGCCTCGCCGCCATGCTCGCGCAGATACTTCGCCCGCACGCGCAGGAACACGAGCCCCACAAACGGCACGGTGAGGATGTAGAGCAGCCCCACCACGCCCAGCGTGAGCCAGAAGTGCGTGAAGAGAAACGCCACCAGCAGGATGAACGCCGCCGTCACGGGCAGCATGTAGGCGCGCGTGAGGTGCACGCTCTTGAGCGAGATCGTGGGCAGACGCGAAGCCATCAGCGCGCCCACGAAGAAGAGCATGAACATCGCGAACGCGGGATGCTGCAGCACGGTCGCGAGATGCAGCGCCTCCGGCATGGAGAGCGCGAGCAGCACGGGCGTGAGCACCATCCAGCAGCCGCCGGGCGCGGGCACGCCGAGGAAGAAGTGCTTCCAGTAGGGAATCGTGGGCTGTTCGAGCATTGTGTTGAAGCGCGCGAGGCGGAAGGCGTCGCACAGCGCATAGAAGAGCGCGAACGCGAGCAGCGCCTGCTTCACGGCGAGCGAAAGCGCGAGGTTGCCGCTCAGCACCCAGAAGTACATGAACATCGCGGGCGCCACGCCGAAGTTGACGAAGTCCGCGAGCGAATCGAGCTCCGCGCCGAGCTTCGAACTGCACTTGAGCAGACGCGCCACGCGGCCGTCCATCGCGTCGCACAGGCATGCCACGAGCAGGGCCACGAGACCGAGCAGCCAGTCGCGCGTGGTCACGGGCTGGCGCGCGAGCGCCTTGGCGTAGTTGGTGGCGCAGATCGCGATCGCGGTGATGCCGCCGCACGCGGCCATCGAAGTGATGAGATTCGGCACCATCGCGCGCAGCGGTACGCTGCCCGCGCGCGGTTCACGGTTCTTGCGGCGCCGGCCGCGCAGTCTGAATTTGCCCATGGTCTCTCGAAGCCTTGAATCGGTTGAAAAGAAAGAAAAAGTCTAGAGCCGCACGGCCGAAAGGATCCAGTGCGGCATGGGGGGCGGCACGGGATGCGCCTCGCCGGGGTCGAAGCCCGTCTCCACGAGCCAGCGCTTGAGGTCATCCTCGGAGAACACCCAGCCGTTCGCGGTGGTGAGCGCCATGTTCACGGCGAAGAGCGCGCTGAACGCGGGCGCCGTGCGCGTGCGGTCCGTCATGAGGTCGAGGATGAAGATGCGCCCGCCGGGCTTGAGCGCCCGATGCGCGCGCGCAAGAATGTCGCAGATGTGCTCGGGCGACTCCTGGTGCAGCGCGCCGAAAATGGTCACGGCGTCGTAGGCCTCGGGTTCGTACTCGTCCGTGTGATAGTCGCCCGCGCGGCACTCGATGCGGTCGGCGAGACCGGCTTCGGCCACGCACTCGCGCGCCACGGCGCTCACGGCCGGCACGTCCACGGTCACGCACGTAAGCCCGGGGTTCGCCTTCACGATCATCTCGGCGAAGGTGCCGGGGCCGCCCGCGAGATCGAGCAGCCGCGTGCACCCGTCCAGGTCGAGCATCGGCACCACGCCGCGCCCGATCGCCTGCGCGCGGCCGCGCATCGCGAGCGCGAAGCGGCGCGTACGCTCGGGATCGTCGCCGAGGTGCAGCTGCGGCGGCTCCACGGGTTCGCCCGTGCGCACGAGCTGCGCGAGACGGCCCCAGGCGGGGTAGACGTCCTGGTTGTAGCGCACGGCCTTCGAGAGGTCGGCCGGGCTGCCCGGCACGAGCGCGAGACGTCCCGCCTCCGTGTTGAAGTAGGTTTCCTCCTGCTTGCCGAGCAGACCCTCGGCCACGCAGGCGTCGAGCAGCAGGCGCAGCCCGCGCGGCGGCACGTTCAGCTCGTTCGCGAGCCCCATGAGGTCGATGGCGCCGCCCACCTCGGCAATCGCCCCGAACACCCCGATTTCCAGCGCCGCGAACAGCACGGCGCTGCCATAGAACGCGCTCGCGAGCGCGACGATTTCGGAGACCGACTTCTCCGACGCAATTGTTGTTTCCATGCTCCGCCTCCTAGATCTTGCGGGGGCCGCCGCGCAGCGCGTCGACCTCGATTTCGAACAGCCACTCGTCGCGGCATACGTCGCACACCGTCTCCGCCGCAAAGGTCGGCGCAAGCCGGTTCGCCGCCAGCCACGCCTGCCACGCCACGCGGAACTCGGGCTTCTTCAGGTAGACGATCGCGCGCGTCGCGTCCGCCCAGCCGTAGCCGCGGCTTTCGAGGATCGCGCGCACCGCGTTCATCGTGCAGTCGATTTGCTTCTCGATGTCGCCCACGTAGGCGACGTCGTGCGAGTTGGGCTTGATGGACGCCGTGCCGCTGATGAACAGCTGGCGCATCTCGGGGGTGACGATCTCCGCCGCCCGGCTGAAGCTCGACTTATACGCCATCGCCGGCGCCTGCAGCGGCGACTCCACGATCTCCGCGCGCACGCCCGCGCGCTTCGGCTTCATCGCGATCGCGCCGAGCGTCAGCGCCGCGCCGTCCACGTTGCCGCAGCCAACGCCCGTGGAGGCCGGCAGGAACGTTTCGAACACACGGCGCGACGTGAAGAACGCCGACCGCGCCGCGTTGAATTCGCCATACCAGTCGCACACCTGGTCGATGTAGAGCCACGTGCGCACCACATGCGCGTACGTCATGCCCTCCTCGGCAAGCAGGCGCTCGAGCTCCTCGAAGACGGACGTGGCCTGCGCGCCGCGCGCCGCCGCGAGATCCGCCGGCAGCACGCCCGCCGCCATCAGGTAGGTGGCGTCGTCGTCCTCGAAGACGTTCGCGACCACGCGCCCGCCGCGCACAAGCTGCCGCAGCGGCCGCCCCCGCGGTGCGCAGAACGACAACGCCACCGGCGGCAGCGCGCCACCGGGACAGCACAGGCGAAACGACGGCAGCGACGTCTCGGCGCGCGCGCGCACCTCGTCTGCCGTTCCCCAGAAGAACCTGGCAATGTCAGAAGTCATGCCACAAGTATACCAAAACTTTCGCCGTGCGGTAAAGCCGCAAAGACGAAGCGGCGTAATGGGTTACTC
>CAVGKN010000116.1:0-4457 GCA_963629855.1 Lachnospiraceae bacterium | reverse complement strand
GCCGATGCCACTGGCGGCCGAGCCCGCGCCGCCGCCGCCACCGCCGCCACCGCCGCCGACGCCGAAGTCCATCGCCGGCAACCCTGCATAGTCGTCGTTGATACGCGAGCCCTCGCTGCCACCCGCGCCCTTCGCGCCCACCGCGCCGCTCGTGCCGGTCACGGACATCGGGCCGACGACCATGAGCGTGCCCATGCTCGTACCTGACGTCCCCGCGCTGCCCGCGCCGCCGGCGTTGCCGTTGTATTCGGGGTAGTATTCGTCCTTGTGGATGCCGTCGCCGCCGCTACCACCGCTGCCGCCCGTACCGCCATCGCCGCCGATGCCCGCGCCCGCGCCGCCGCCGCCCGCGCCACCCGCGCCACCCGCGCCGCTCCAGCATTCCTTGCCGTCCTTATCGGCGTTGCCGCCGCCACTTCCCGCGCCGCCATTGCCGCCCGCGCCGCCCGTCGCGACGAGCGTGCCGCCACCGCACACGATGAGTTTGCGCCCCTCGGCGATCTGCACGCCCGCGCCCGCGCCCGCCGTGCCACTCGCCGCACCGCCCGTCACGGTAAGCGTGACACCCTGCGGAATGTAGAGCACGGTTGGATTCGCCGTCGTGCCAAGCACCTGGATCACATGAAAGCCAGTCTCCGCCTGCCGCGTCCTGCTGGCGGAGAGCGTATAGATCACGCCGCCCAAAAGCCCCATTTCACCACTCGACACGGAATCGATCGAGGAAATGGTCTCAATTCCCGCAAAGGCGGTCGCCGCCAGGGCGATCGCCGCAACGCAGATTCGAAGATGGTGCGTCAGTTTCACGAGCGCGGGCGGCTTGCTTTATCGCGAACCCGCCACGATGGGGCGATACCGGGGAACAAGGGCCTTCATGAGGCACCAGGCCACGAGGTAGGCCACGGCGCAGCAGCAGAACACGATCATGTAGCCGGCGGGCTTGCCGGCGAAGCCGCAGAACGTGAAGGCCGCGCCCTGCGTTTCCGCGTAGGTGAAGAGCGAACCCGCGCACTTGTTGATGATGAACGAGCCAATGCCGCCGGCCATCGCGCCCATGCCCGTGACGGAGGCGATGGTGGACTTCGGGAACATGTCGCCCACCGTCGAGAAGATGTTCGCGCTCCACGCCTGGTGGCCCGCCGCGGCGAGGCCGATGAGAATCGCCGGGAACCACACGCTCACGCCCGCGAGCGGCTGCGTGACGAGCGCGGCAAGCGGGAAGAACGCGAAGACGAGCATCGCGCGCATGCGGCACATGTAGGGATTGCCGCCGCAGAAGCCCTTGTTGATGAGCACCGTGGGCAGCTTGCAGCCGTAGATCGACACCACCGTCACGATCAGGTAGAGCGTGAAGATGAGCGCCTGGCCCATGCCCGTGGTCGGGCCGTGGCCCTGCTCCTTGAAGTAGGCCGGCGCCCAGAAGAGGTAGAACCACCACACGCCGTCCGTGAAGAACTTGCCCACGATGAAGCTCCACGTCTGGCGGTAGGTGAAGCACTTGAGGAAGGGAATCGGCTTCTCCTCGGCCGCCGCCGGAGTGGCCGCCGCGGCCGCGTCGGTCGCCTCGTCCTGCGCGATGTAGGCGAGCTCGGCCGCGTTCACGTGCTTCGAGCACTGCGGCTTCTCGTAGAGCCACTGCCAGAAGAACATCCACACGAAGCCCGCGCCGCCGATGATGATGAACGCCCATTCCCAGCCGCACCACTTGGCGAGCAGCGGAATCGTGAGCGGCGCCGCGAGCGCGCCCACCGAGGCGCCCGAATTGAAGATCGACGTGGCGAACGCGCGGTCCTTTTTCGGGAAGTACTCCGCCGTCACCTTGATCGCCGCCGGGAAGTTGCCCGCCTCGCCGAGCGCAAGCACCGCGCGGCAGCCGAGGAAGAGCCACACGCTCACGCCCGCGATCGTGGCCGCCGCCGCGCTGCCGGCCTGCACCGCGCGCAGCGCCGCCACCGAGTCCACGCCGGACGTAAACCAGCACGTGGCGATGCCGCATGCCGCATGCAGACACGCACCGAGCGACCACACGAAGATCGCCCAGAGATAGCCCTTCTTCGTGCCCATCCAGTCCACGAACTTGCCCGCGAAGAGGCAGGCGGTGGCGTAGATGAGCGAGAACCAGGCCGTGATCGTGCCGTAGTTCGCGTCCGTCCAGTGGAACTCCGGCCGGATGAAGTCCGGGAACGTGAGGGACAGCACCTGGCGGTCGAGGTAGTTCACCGTGGTCGCCACGAAGAGCAGCGCGCACATGATCCAGCGGAATTTCGTCATTGTCTTTTCGGTCATCGGTTGGTCTCCCGTTGTTGTTTGTGGGTCTATCTGAAGGCGGGTTTCGCGCGCGGCGCGGGCGCGGGCGCGGGCTTGGGCGTCGGCTTCTTCGCGCACATCACGGTCTTCGTCTTGCCGGCGGACTTCTTCGCGCCCTCGGCGTCGCCGCCGAGGAATTCCTGCACGCGCTCCATCGTCTCGGCGCTGAGGATATGCTCCATGAGGCAGGCGTCCTTCTCGGCGTTGCGGTCGCTCACGCCGAGCTTGAGCAGAAACGCCTTGAGCACGGTGTGGCGGCCGAGCACGTGCGCGGCCACGCGCGCGCCCTTCTCCGTGAGCTCGATGTTGCCGTAGGGCTCCTGCGTGACGAGGTCGATTTTCTTGAGCTCGCTGATCGCCTTCACCACGCTCGGCATCTTCACGTTCAGCGCAAGCGCGACGTCGCGCACGCGCGCGGCGCCCTTGTCGCGGATGAGAACGTGGATCTCCTCCAGGTAGTCCTCAAGCGATTTCGTCATCGTCATGGAGCGGGCTCCGTTTCCGCGCGCGTAGGATTGCGCCGGGCGAACTCCTTCGCGAAGGCGCGGTATGCCTCGGCGCCGCTGCACGAGGGATCGTAGAAGACGACAGGCTGGCCGTAGCTCGGCGCCTCGCCCGTGCGCACGTTGCGCGGGATCATCGTCTCGTACACCTTGTCGCCGAAGTGCTCGCGCACTTCCTCGATCACGTCGCGCGAGAGGCGCGTGTTGGCGCTCACCATCGTCATGAGGATGCCGTTGAGCTCGAGCGCGGGATTCGCCCCGTTCGCCTTGAGCCGCGCAATGAGATCCTGCATCACGCCAAGGCCCTCGAGCGCGTAGTACTCGGCCTGCATCGGCACGAGGATGCCGTCCGCCGCCGCGAGCGTGGCCGTCATGAGGATGCCAAGCGAGGGCGGGCAGTCAAGCAGGATGTAGTCGAACACGTTCGCGTCGCGGATCGCCTGCAGCACGTTCCGCACCACCTGGAGGCGGTCGGGCCGCTGCGCAAGGTCGATTTCGCTGCCGGAGAGATCGACTTCGGAGGGGATGACGTTGAGGTTCTCGTAGGGCGTGGGCTGGATCATGTCCGCGATCTGCTGCTGCCCGATGAGGCAGGGATAGAGCGACACGCCCGGCTGCGGCTGCAGACCGAGGCCCGTGGTCGCGTTCGCCTGCGGGTCGAGGTCGATCACGAGCACCGTGCGCCGCTGCTTCGAGAGCGCCGCCGCCAAGTTCACCACCGTGGTGGTCTTCCCCACGCCGCCCTTCTGGTTGGCCACCGCCACCACGCGCGTCCTGATTTCCGTCGCCATCGCTACACGTGCCTCACAAGTTTGAAGAACCGATCCTGAAACTGCTCGAAGACGCCCTTGCGCCGCAGAAACGCGCCCAGCTCCGGAATGAGCCGCGGATTCGCCTGCGCCTTCTGGAACGCCGTCTCCACTTCGCCCAGCAGTTCGGGCGAGAGCGCGCCCATCTCCACCCGCGTGCGCGCCGCGTCGAACTCGCGCACGTTCACGGGGATGGACGCCTGCGCGTGCATCCAGAAGAAGTGGATGAGCGACACGTCCCACGGCTTGTCCACGCCCTGGATCACGACCGCGAAGGCGTCGTTCTTCTCCGCCACGTCCGCCAGCACGCGCGCCGTCACGGCCTCGAGCGAGTCGGTGACGACCTGCTCGGAGAACGCCTCCTGCGAGAGCTTGTAGCCGTACTGGAGAATGTGCACCGACTCGGCGTGCGCCTTGAGGAAGTCAAGATACGCGCGCGCCTGGGAACCGAACCCTTCGAGGTCGTCCTGCGCGTAGGCGTCCGGCGTGATGATCGCGGGCTTGTGCGCCTCCAGGCGGCCTTCGCGCACGCGGATCTTGCCGGGATCGTCCGGCAGCTCCGCGAGGTGGCGATAGGTGATGCGCGTCTCGCCGAACGTCTCGAGGGCGCGCGAGGGCGCGCGCACCACGTTCGTGTGGTGCACGGCATACCAGAAGTCGAACTGCTTTGTGCCTTGCTGCATCGAAACCGACCTACTGCTTCTTGTCCGGCATCTTGCCCGTGGTGAAGTACTGCTCCACCTCTTCCAGCGTGCGGCCCTTCGTCTCGGGCAGGAAGAACGCCGCCGTGATGAAGTAGATCACCGTGAAGCCCGCGAGCACGAAGAACACGCTGCCGTTG
>CAVGKN010000115.1:0-4464 GCA_963629855.1 Lachnospiraceae bacterium | reverse complement strand
AGAGGATCAGCCCTCTCGAGCGAGGGTGGAGTCATTTTAATGCGTCGGCCCTGGGTTTCGCCTTTCGCGCGTCGAGCAGCTGCGTGAAGACGATCGCGGCGAAGACGAGGCCATAGCCCACGAGACGGCGCGGCGTCATCTCTTCGGGCAGGGCGAGCCAGCCGATGCGCCAGCCGAGCCAGCCGAAGAACACGCCAAAGACGGATTCGAGCGACATCACGATGCCCGCGATCGCCGGCGCCACGAGCTTCTGGCCCACGTTCTGCAGCGTATAGGCCACGCCCGACGAGAACACGCCGCAGAAGACGATCGACACGGCGGCCGTGCGGAAGTCCGCCAGATTGAGATGCGCGGCCTCGCTCGGCAGCGCGAGAAACGGCAGCCCCAGCACGGCGCCCGTGGCGAACTGGATGCAGCTGAGCCCCAGCGCGTCGGCGCGCGCGATGAAGTGGTCCACGGTGAGGATCTGCACGGCGAAGAAGGCGGCGCAGAGAAGCGTGAGCGCCTCGCCCTGCCCGAACGTGAATTCGCCCGCGCCCTTCAGGCAGATGAGGAACGTGCCCGCGAGCGCGCACGCGATGCCTGGCCACACGTACCACGCCGGCTTCCGTCCGAGCGCGAGCGCGAAAAGCGGCACGATGAGCGCGTAGTTCGCCGTGAGGAACGCGCATGTGCCCGGCGACGTGTCGGCAATGCCGATCTGCTGCAGCATGGAGGGCACCCACAGCGCGAGACCGCACCAGAAGCCACCCACCAGCTCCGCGCGGCCGAAGCGGAAACGCCGCCGCGCGGCCATCACGCCGAGCAGGAACAACGCCGCCAGCACGTTGCGCGACATCGTGAACGCGAACGGCCCGACCGCGTCGCCGCCCACCTTCTGGAACAGGAAGGCGCCGCCCCAGATGAGGGCCGTGATGAGAAGCAGGAGTGTGCCCATGGTCGAGAGGTCGCTCAGCCCTCCGAGAAGTCCTTCACGAGATCGCGGTGCAGCATGCGTTCGTAGAGCGCGATGTATTCGCGCGCGCACGTCTCGTGGTTGAAGCGCTTCAGCGACTGCTCCATGATGCGCGCAATCTCCGTGGCGCGCACGTCGGCCGGCTTCTCCCAGAACGCCATCGCCTGATCCATCGCCCAGAAGAGGCCGTTGGAGTCATAGGTGTCGAACACGAAGCCGTTGCCCGTGTGCGCCTCGAGGTTGAGATGCTCCACGGTGTCGTGCAGACCGCCCGTGTTGTGCACCACGGGCAGCGAGCCGTAGATCGGCGCCTGCATCTGCGGCAGACCGCACGGCTCGAAGAGCGACGGCATGAGCATGAAGTCCGAGCCCGCGAAGCCAAGCTGCGAGAGGCGGCCGTCGAAGTCGCGCACGCCGAGGCGGCGCTCGATGCCGTGGAACGCGCGGATGTCCCAGAACGGCTTCTGGAAGGCGCCGTTCGCGATGATCGCGATCTGCGCGCCTTCGCTCCAGTGCTTGTCGAGGAAGCGGTAGCAGATGTCCGCAAGCAGCTGCGGCCCCTTCTGCGCGGGGTCGAGGCGCGAGGGCCAGAAGAAGAGCGGCGCGTCGGGATTGACCTCGAGGCCGAGCGCGCGCTGCAGTTCCTCCTTGTTGCGCCGCTTCGCCTCCGCGTGGTCGGCGGGCCCGTATCGGAACGGAATCTTGTCGTCCGTGGCCGGGTTGTCCGCCGGATCGGGCGCGTTGAGGATGCCCGTGGCGCAGCCGGCGTTGTACTTGTTGCGGATTTCGTTGCGGATGGAGTCGGGGATGAACGAGTGCCAGCCGTTGACGATCTCCTGCAGGAACGTGGGCGAGACGGTGTTGATGAAGTGCGCCGCGAACACGCCGGAGGCCTGCAGGTCGATCGGGTCGGTGTCGTGCGCGCTGAAGTAGTCGTAGGGCGGCCGCTCGTAGTAGAGGTTGCCCCAGAACTCGGCGGCGTCGATGCCCGCGTCCTCCACCTGCGCGAGCGTGAGCTTGTGCGTGTGGATGTTGTGGACGGTGAAGAGGCACGGGATACCCATGCGGCGCGCGGCCGCGGGGATGAGCCCCGTCATCCAGTCGTTGCAGTGGATGAGGTCCGGCTGCACTTCGGGGATGATGTGGTTGATCACCTCGCGCTGGAACGCGAGCGCGAGGCGCGGGTTCGCGCCGCTCTGGGAGTAGACGCGGTCGCGGTAGTAGAAGCAGCGATCCTCGGCGAGGTGGATGTGCTCGTCGGGCATGCGGCTCTTGTAGACGCGCAGCTCGGAGGCCACGAGCTGCGCCGTCTCCTCGTGGAACATGCGCCGGTAGTGCGGCAGCGCCACGTGCACGTCCGCGCCGAGGTCGAAGAGCGCGGCGACGAGCGAGGCGGAGACGTCGGCCATGCCGCCCGCCTTCGCGCTCATCTTGCCCGCAAGGTTGCCCATGCCCTCCGGGAGATAGGTGATCTCCGGCGTGACGATGAGAATGCGGGGATTCTTCCCCTTGCGTCCCTGACGATGAACGGCCATGGCGTGTCTCCTTTCGCTGCGATGCGGCGCGCGTTCGCGCGCGGTGACTGCTGTGTTATTCGGCGTCCTCGGCGCCCCAGATGCTGTCCAGCGCGTCGCCCATCATTTCGACGGCCTCCTCGATGTGGGCCTCGCTCATGGAGAGCGTGGGGAGGAAGCGCACCACGTTGCCGCGCGCCGTGAGGGCGAGCACGTTGAAGTCGCGCAGCGCGTCGACCACGGCCTTCGGGTCGCCGTCGACCACGAGGCCGAGCATGAGGCCGAGACCGCGCACGTCGAGCGCCTGGTCGTACTTCTCCACGAACGCCTGGAGCGCGGCCTTGAGCATTTCGCCCTTGGCGGCGGCGGCGGCGAGCAGGCCTTCGTCCTCGATGATCTTGATCGTGGCGAGCGCGGCGGCGCAGGAGAGCGCGTTGCCGCCGAAGGTGGAGGCGTGGCTGCCGGGCTGGAACACGTCCGCGTACTTCGCGTTCGAGACAAGCGCGCCCATGGGCACGCCGTCGGCGAGCGACTTGGCGCAGGTGAAGAGATCCGGCTTCACGTCGAAGTTCTGCCAGCCCCACCACGTGCCCGTGCGGCCCATGCCGCACTGCACTTCGTCGCAGATCATGATGAGGTTCTTCTCGTCGCACAGCGCGCGCACGCCGGCCATGAACTCCGGCGTGGCGGGCGTCACGCCGCCCTCGCCCTGCACGGCCTCAAGCAGAATCGCCACGGTCTTTTCGGTGATCGCCGCCTTCACGCTGTCGAGGTCGTTGTAGTCGGCGTAGGCGAAGCCCACGGGCATCGGCTCGAAGCCGGCCTGGCACCAGTCCTGGCCCGTGGCGGCGAGCGTGGCGAGCGTGCGGCCGTGGAAGCCGTTGCGCATCGTCACGATCTCGTAGCGGCCGCCGTTGGCCGCTCCCCACTTGCGCGCGAGCTTGATCGCCGCCTCGTTCGCCTCCGCGCCCGAGTTGCAGAAGAACACCTTGCCGCCGAGATCCGAGATCTCCACGAGCTTCTTGGCGAGCTTCACCTGCGGCTCGTTGACGAAGAGGTTCGAGCAGTGGCCGAGCTTGGCGATCTGCTCCTGCACGGCCTTGACCACGCCTTCCGTGCAGTGGCCCACGTTATGGCAGCCAATGCCGCTCGTGAAGTCGTAGTACTGCGTGCCCTCGGGCGTGTAGACGCGCGAACCCTTCGCCTTGGAAATGACGACGCCGGGCGTATACGTCGGCATCAGATACGTGTTGTACTCTTCAATGATTTCAGTGCTCTTGCTCATCGGTGATCTCCGTTCCCACGCCTTCGCGGGTGAAAATTTCCAGTAAAAGTGAATGGGGCATGCGGCCGTCCACGAGCTGCACCTTGTGCACGCCCGCGCGGATCGCGTCCTCGCAGCCCTCGATCTTCGGCAGCATGCCGCCGGAGATCACGCCTTCGGCCTTGAGCCGCGCCACGTCGGAAAGGCGCAGCGTGGGCATCAGCGTGGCGGGGTCGTTCGGGTCCCGGAGCAGGCCGGGCACGTCCGAGACGACCACGAACTTCTCGACCTTCAGCGCCCGCGCGAGGGCGGCGGCGGCGCTGTCGGCGTTGACGTTGTAGAGGTGGCCGTCGCGGCCGGTGCCAAGCGGCGTGATCACGGGCACGATGCCCGCGTCAAGCATCTCGTGCACGGCGCGCGTATCCACGGCCACGGGCTCGCCCACGTAGCCGCGGTCGGGCTGCGCGATCTTCTCGGCGGTGAACATCCAGTTGCCGTGCAGCGGCCGCGCGTTCGTCTTGAACGCCTGCAGCTTGCGCACGAGATCGGCGTTGACCACGTTGTTGAGCGTGCGGCGCACCACTTCCATCGTGGGCTCGTCCGTCACGCGCAGCCCGTCCACGAACTTCGGCACGAGGCCGCTCGCCGTGAGCGCGCGCGAGATCGCCTTGCCGCCGCCGTGCACGAGCACCACGCGCATGCCCACTGCGTCCATGAACGCGATGTCCGCC
>CAVGKN010000114.1:0-4466 GCA_963629855.1 Lachnospiraceae bacterium | reverse complement strand
CCGGCACGCCCGTCCACTTCCTCTGCTACGAGTTCAAGGGCCGCGAGCTGGTGCGCCTCGAAGAGGTCGAGTTGAAGAAGTAATCGAATGGGTGCCTGGTGTAAGGATTCCCTCGTTACTTTTCGAGTGAGGTGGCGAGGGACGTCCAGGCGGGTTCGCCGTCGAGGCCGCAGACGGCGAGCATCCAGATCGTGCCCTGTGCGTCGTAGGTGGCGTGGGGCGCGAGGGCGAGCGCGCCGGAGGCCGACGCCGTGTGCGGCGCGAACATTGCGTCCGGGTGCTGGCTCGTGTTGCCGTTCATCAGCGTGTAGCTGAACATCTGCACGGTGGGCGCGAGAGTGAGGCCGCCGTAGTAGGCGTCGACCACGCGCGCCGAGGTCGCGCCGCGGTAGAGGCGCATGTCGTTGCGGTCGAGATCCGCCCACGGGTAGCAGTTGAACGTGACGACGTCGCAGTACTTGCCCGCGATCTCCCACACGGCGGGATGTGCGCCCTCGAGACCCGCGAAGCGCGCGCCGAGCACGAGGTGGTTCGGATCGTGCCGGCGAATCGCCGCGCTCGACACGCGGAAGTAGGTGTCGGCCGCAAGGCGCAGGAAGTCGAGTTTCACGTCGTCGGAAACGGCGCCCGTCACGCCGCGCGCGGCGAGCAACGCCTTCTGCGCCTGGCGCGCGCTGTGCGTCTCGGGCAGCGTCGCCACGGCGTCGAAGAGCCCCGTGGCCGCGCCGCCGCGTCCCCACCAGGCGAGCTCGTTGTCGATGAAGTAGCCGAAGAGCCACGGGTCGGCCTTGTTCGGCGCGCACTTCTCCTTCGCCTGGTAGTCCGCCCACGCGGCGAACTGCGGATGGAAGACGTTCGGGAACGCCGAGCACGGCCGGTGCTCGTTCGGGCAGATGTAGAATTCGGGGTCCATGTTTTCCCAGCACAGGCCGTCGCCGATCGAAAGGAAGATCGTGTGGACGAGCCCCCGGTGCCGGAGCGCTTCGTCGCTGCCCGCGCCGAGCAGGTTGAAGCCCCAGGTCTTGAGACGCGCGAGCGTGTTCGTCTCCCAGTCCGCCTTGTTCGGGAAGAGAACCTTGTTGACCCTGAGGTGCGCGTGCTCCTTCGTGCGCTCGCTGTAGTGGCCCCAGTAGGTGATGTGATCCACGCCGAAGATCGCCATGCCGCGTCCGAGCGGGTCGATCGTCCACCAGCGGCCGTCCTCCTTCTGCACCACGCGGAAGAAGCCCGTGGCCGTGTCCGTCACGCCCGGCACGAAGCTGTCGCTCGCGTAGGGCGGAAGGGCGGCCGCCGTCTTCTCCGGGGCGGGACGCGGCTCCGCGCTCGTGGCCGTCTGCACCGTGAGGCTGCCGCGCAGGCCGCCCGTGACGTGAAGCGCGGGCCGGCCGCACGTCACGGCCGCGCCGGCCGTCTTCGGAAAGGCGTAGGCGCATTCCCAGATGACGTCGCCGCGCGCGTTCTTCGCCGTGGCGGAAATGCCCTCCGGCGCGCTGTCGAGCGCGAGCTCGTAGGTTTCGCCGTAGGCCCAGTCCGCCGTCTGGCGCTGCTTCGTGCACGTGAGCCGGTCGATGTTCTGCGACAGCCAGATGCCCTCGCGCATTTCGGTGAGCTCGAAGTAAAGGCGGCCGCCGGCACTCTTGGGCGCCTGCACAAGCGCGGCGTGCCAGTAGTTGCGCGCGTCGTCGTAGAGCGACACGCCGAGCGTCGCCCAGCTCTTCGCGGTCGAACGCTCCGGCGTCACGCGCGCGACCACGCGCACACGCGCCCCGCGTGCCTCCGCCGTGTTCACGGCAAACCCGCTGCTCAGATGGGACACGCGAAAGGTCTTCGCCGCGGCGTCTTCCTGCCAGACGGACGGATGGGCCTCCCAGGGCGCCGCACCGGCGGCCCCCGCCAGAAGGAGAAGAACTGTGAGAAGTGTTGTTTTCATGTTCTTTCCCTTGTCAAGGGTTGATTCCTGCGTCATTATACCAAATTTTGACCTTGAGGTGTTCAGCCGTGGCCGTGGATCTGGCTGCGGTAGAGCGTCCAGCCGTTGTTGAGCGCGAAGGCGAGGCCGCACACCCACATCGTGGGCAGCAGCAGCGCGTGGTTGCCGGAAAGCTCCGCGACCATGATCACCGCCGTCACGGGCGTGCGGATCGTCGCCGCGAGGAAGCCCGCCATGCCCACGAGCGCGACGGACGCGGGATGGATGCCGAACGACGCGGGGAACACCGCCGAGAAGACGAGGCCGCACGCGGCGCTGAGCGTGGCGCCGCACACGAGCGCGGGGCCGAACACGCCGCCCGAGCCGCCGGAGCCGACCGTGAAGCTCGTGGCGAGCACCTTGATCACGAACGCCGCGAAGAAGAGCCCCGCCGCGCGCAGCAGGCCGCCGCCCGCGAAGACGACGTCCGCGTCCGCGCGGAACGCCGTGCGGATGAGGTCGTAGCCCGTGCCGAGCGCGTCCGGGAAGAAGAATCCGAGCGCGCCCGTGAGAAGGCCGCCCACCGCCACCTTCATCCACGGCGCGCCGCTGCGGTGGCGGAAGACGTTCGACACGAAGCGGAAGGTCTGGATGTAGATGCGCGAGCCGAAGGCAACCACGAGCGCGAGCACGAGATACGGCACGAGACGCACCGCGTCGTCGTAGGCATAGCTCGGCATGGTGAAGAGCGGCGCCCAGCCGTAGAAGAAAGCGTAGACCGTGTAGGAAATGGCCGAGGCGATGAACGCCGGCAGCAGCGCCTCGTACTCCATGTCGAGCCCGGAGTAGAGAATCTCCGCCGCGAAGAGCGCGCCGGCGAGCGGGGCGCGAAAGAGCGCGCCAATGCCGGCGGCGAGGCCGGCGAGCATGAGACGGCGGCGCGTGGCGTCGTCCCAGCGGAAGAGGCGCGCGAGGTTCGTGCCGCACGCCGCGCCAATGAGCGTCATCGGGCCTTCGTAGCCGGCGCTGCCGCCGGAGGTGATCACGAGCGCGGAGGCGACCGCCTTCACGGGAATGACCTTCCACGAGAGGCGGCACTTGAGATGGTGGTACACGTAGATCGCCGAGTCCGTGCCGCGCGCGTGCGTGCCCGGCGACACCCAGCGAATGAGCAGCGCGGCGAGCGTGGCGCCCACCGCCGGCAGCGCGAGGCATAGCCAGCGCCGACCGTCGCACCACCACGCCGCGTCGAACCCGCGCAGCAGCGCACCGCTCTGCGCGAGCCCCGACGCATGCGCCCCCACGCCGTGCAGCAGCAGCGCGTCAAGATGCGCGATGAGCCAGTGGAACGCGCACGTCACGAACCCCACCACGAGCCCCACGAGCGCGGACTGCGCGAACAGCCGCCCGTTGCCCGCGCTGAGACCTCCCCCCGCGAGAAAGAAGCGAAACGCCGCGATGAAGGACTTACGAAGCACCGGACCCCTTCTTCAGCCGGTCGATCTCGTGCCCCAGCACCGCGCCGTCCTTGCGGCTGCGCGCCTTGAGGAACATCCGGATCGGCGCACCTTCGAGACCGAAGCGCGCGCGGATCGCCTTTTCGAGATAGGAGCGGTAGGCGTCCGTGACGAGCTTGGGGTCGTTCACGAAGAGGCGGATCGTGAGCGGGTCGTTGCCCACCTGCAGCGCGTAGTAGACCTTCAGACGGCGGCCGTTGACCATTGGCGCGAGCGTCTTCTTCGCGGCCGTCTCGATCGTGCGGTTGAGCACGCCCGTGGGCAGACGCGCCTGCACGCTGGAGGCCACCGCGTCGATCGCGTCCACCGTGCGCCGCACGTTGTAGCCGCTCTTGGCGCTGCAGAAGACGATCGGCGCGAACGAGAGAAACGGCATCATCTGGCGCAGCACCTTGGTCGCGTCGTCCTGCTTGATGCCCTTTTCGACGGCGAGGTCCCACTTGTTCATGAGCACGGCGCAGGCGCGGTGGGCGTCGAGGATCTTGCCCGCGATGCGCATGTCCTGGCGCGTGGGGCCGAGCTCGCTTTCGAGCACGAGCAGCACCACATCCGCCTCCTCGATCGCCTTCTCGCTGCGGAAGAGGGAGAAGGTGTCCACGCTGGACTTGGACATCTGCGTGTGGCGCTTCATGCCGGCGGTGTCCACGAGCACGTAGTGGCGCGCGGCGGGGCCTTCGCCGATGGTGAACGGCACGTCCACGCAGTCGCGCGTGGTGCCGGGGATGTCGCTCACGATCACGCGCTCGGCGTTGAGCAGGCGGTTGATGTAGGAGCTCTTGCCGGCGTTGGGGCGGCCGACCACGGCCACGCGCAGCGGGCGCGTGGAGGCGGCGTCGGCGGGCGGCGGCGGCAGGTGGGCGGTGGCGAAGGCCACGAGATCGCCCACGCCGCGCCCGTGCTCGGCCGAGCACGGCATCACGGGCATGCCGAAGCGCAGGAACTCGTCGGCGCGCGCGTCGTCCGTCTCGAGGTCGCACTTGTTGGCGGCGATCGCGCAGGGCACGCCGCTCGCGCGCACGCGCTGGAGCACTTCCTCGTCG
>CAVGKN010000113.1:0-4500 GCA_963629855.1 Lachnospiraceae bacterium | reverse complement strand
TCGGGCTGCACGCGGACGAGCTGTGCTTCTTCGACGACGTCGAGGAGAACTGCGAGGCGGCGCGCCGCGCGGGCTGGAACGCGATCCGCTTCGAGTCGAACGAGCAGGTCGAGCGTGACTTTCTTCAGCTTCTTGCCACAACGATTCCGCATCATGTCGCAGATTGATGAAACCGAATTCCTGAACTTCGCGGCGGACGTGCTCGGCGTGCCGCGCGGCACGCTCACGCGCGAATCCGCCTACGGTTCCATTCCCGAGTGGGACAGCGTGATGCACCTGCGCCTCGTGATGGAAGTCGAGGCCCGCTACCACGTCACCTTCCCCCTCTCCCTCATTCCCCGTCTCACCATCCTCTCCTCCTTCCTCACCGCCCTCCGCACTGAGCACCAAGCACTCAGCACTCAGCACTCAGCACTCAGCACCAAGCACTATGCTCCACGACGAACCCACCATCATCGCGCGCCATGAAGACGCGGGCCCGGGCTACCGGATGCTCGTCTTGGACGCGCCGCAGCTTTCACAAACCCTCGCGCCGGGCCAGTTCGTGCACGTGCGCGTGCCCGCGCTGGAGGCGAGCGCGCTGCGCCGGCCCTTCAGCGTCTTCGACGCGGCCGACGGGCGCGTGACGCTGCTCTACAAGGTCGTGGGGCGCGGCACGGCGGCGCTCGCGCAGGCGAAGGTCGGCGACACGCTGCGCGTGGAAGGTCCGCTCGGCCACGGCTTCCCCGAGACGTGCACGGGCGCGCCGCTACTCGTGGGCGGCGGCTACGGCGTGGCGCCGCTGCACTTCCTCGCGCGCCGCCTCGTCGCCGCGGGCGCGAAGCCGATTCTCTTCGTGGGCGGCCGCACGCAGGGCGATCTGCTCACGCTCGACCGCTTCGCCGCGCTCGGCGTGGAGGTGCGCGCGGCCACGAACGACGGCAGCTTCGGCGCCAAGGGCTTCGTGACGGCGCCGCTCGACGACGCGCTCGCCGATCTCACGCGCGCGAAGGCACCGTTCGAGCTTTTCACGTGCGGGCCGGACGGTCTGCTGAAGGCCGTCGCCCAGCGCGCGCTCGACGCGGGCCGGCCGGGCTGGATTTCGATGGATCGCCACATGGTGTGCGGCGTGGGCGCGTGCTTCGCGTGCATTCAGCCCATTCGCCGCGCCAACGGCGAAATCTACAACGCGCGCTGCTGCGTGAACGGGCCCGTCTTCCGGGCGGAGGAGATCGTATGGTCGATTTGAGCGTCAACCTGGGCGGCCTGAAGATGCGCACGCCCGTCACCACCGCAAGCGGCACGTTCGGCTACGGCGCGGAATATGCGGGACTGCTGGATTACGCCAAACTCGGCGCCGTGACCGCCAAGGGCGTGCGGCTCGACCCGTGGCCCGGCAATCCCATGCCGCGCCACGTGGAGGTGCCGGGCGGCCTCGTGAACGCGATCGGTCTGCAGGGCCCGGGCGTCGAGGCGTTCACGCGCGACGTCGTGCCGCACTACGTGGCGACCGTGGGCGCGCTCGTGGGCGGGCCGGAGAACGTGCCGCCGCTCATCGTCAACATCTGGGGCGGCTCGATCGAGGAATACGGCGAGGTCGCGCGGCGGCTCACCGCGGCCGGCGCGCCCATCGCCGCGCTCGAGATGAACGTGAGCTGCCCGAACGTCAAGGCGGGCGGCCACACGTTCGGCCAGGATCCCGCCGTGCTCGCCAAGGTCGTGGCCGCCACGCGCGCCGCCACCACGCTGCCGCTCATCGTCAAGCTCGCGCCCAACGTGCCGGACTTCCGTCCCTACGTGGCCGCCTGTGCGGAGAACGGCGCGGACGCGCTGGCGCTCATCAACACGATTCCGGCGATGGTGATCGACGTCGAGACGCGCCGGCCCGTGCTCGGCAACCGCACGGGCGGACTGTCGGGCCGCTGCGTGCATCCCGCCGCCGTCAAGGCCGTGTACGACGTGCACGCCTGCACGGATCTGCCGCTCCTCGCAATGGGCGGCGTATACGAGCCGAACGACGCGCTTGAGTTTCTGCTCGCGGGCGCCACGGCGGTGGCGGTGGGCACGGCCACGTTCACCGATCCCTCCACGGCCGCGCGCGTGTGCGACGGCATCGCCGACTACTGCGCGCGCCACGGCTTCGCCGCCGCGCGCGACCTCACGGGCGCGCTCGCCTCATGAAACGGTTCTGGAACGCCCTGACGGGACGCGGCGCGGCGACGGTCGCGCTGATCGCGGGCGCGGCGCTCTCCGTGGCGCTCGCCTGCGCAGGCGCCACGGGCGCGCTCGCGTGGATGACGCGCGGCCTCTCCATTGCGGCGCTGGGCGTCTGCGCCGCGTGGTGCGCGCTCGCCGCCGCGCGTTCTCGGCGGAAGATCGCCGCGCTCTGCCTGCATCTCGGCTTCGCGCTCGTGCTTGGCGGCTGGGTCTACAACGCCTGCCGCGGACCAAACGACGGCTATCTGCGCCTTCGCGCGGGCCAGACCGGCCGCGTGGCGGAAAGCGAGACAGCGGACGGTTTCCTCCTTTCGGTGCGCGACTTCGCGATCGACCGCTGGCCCGATACCGGCACCGTGCGGCAGTACACGTGCCGCGCCGAAATCGAGCCCGATGGCGCCCCGCGCCGCGATGTCACGATCTCCGTCAACCATCCGCTCGTCGCCTGCGGCTGGTGGGTCTACCAGAGTTCCTACGAAGAACTCGTCAATCCGCACACGGGCCGGCCGCTCTCCTTCACGATCCTGCAGTGCGTCAAGGACGTCGGCCTGCCCGCCGTCGCGCTCGGCGGTTTTCTCCTCCTCCTCGGCGCTCTCCTCTTCGTCTTCACCCCGCACCCCGCGCCCAATCCCCCGCACCAAGCACTCAGCACCAAGCACCAAGCACTCAGCACCAAGCACCAAGCACTCAGCACCAAGCACCAAGCACTCAGCACCAAGCACCAAGCACTCAGCACCAAGCACCAAGCACTCAGCACCAAGCACCAAGCACTCAGCACCAAGCACCAAGCACTCAGCACCAAGCACCAAGCACTCAGCACCAAGCACCAAGCACTCAGCACCAAGCACCAAGCACTCAGCACCAAGCACCAAGCACTCAGCACCAAGCACCAAGCACTCAGCACTTCTTATGGACTCCTTTTCCTCGGCACCGTCGCCATGCTCGTTCACCGCGCGTGGACGACGGGGCATCCGCCAATGCAGAACCTCTACGAGTTCCTCATGTGCGCGGCCGCGCTGCTGCCCGTGCTCACGTTCTTCGCGCGGAAGGAACGCCATGCGCTGCTCGTGGATGCCGCGCTGCTCACGCTCGTGCTCGTTCCCGTCTGCTTCGTGATGGACGGTGCGCCGCGCCGGCTCATGCCCGCGCTGCAGAGTCCGTTCTTCGTGCCGCACGTGGGCGCGTACGTGCTCGGCTACATCCTGCTCGTGCGCGCGGCGCTCGGCACGGGGCGGCGGCTCGTGCCGCTCGGCTTCTTCCTGCTTACGCTCGGGCTCGTGCTCGGCGCGGCCTGGGGCAAGGTGTGCTGGGGGCACTGGTGGCAGTTCGACCCCAAGGAGATGTGGTCGCTCGCCACGTGGTTCGTCTATGCGGCCTACTTCCATCGCCGGCCGCGCCTCTCGCCCCGCGCGGAGAACGTCTTCCTCGCGGCGGGCGCCGTGATGATCCTGCTCACGCTCACGTGGATCAACCTCTCCCGTCTTTTCACGGGCATGCACAGCTATGCCTAGTCCGTGAAGGAAAACTGCGAGAATATGCTATACTATTCGTTCCCCTTTTCGCAGAGGAAGGGGGGAAGAAGAAAGAGATTCGACACATGAAGTGGTCCAAGATGATGATTCAGACCCTGCGGGAAGACCCGGGGGATGCGGAAATCGACTCGCACAAGCTGCTCGTGCGCGCCTCGCTCGTGAAGAAGGTCGCGGGCGGCCTGTTCACGTACCTGCCGCTGGGGATGCGTTCGCTCAACAAGGTCACGCAGATCGTGCGCGAGGAGATGGATCGCGCGGGCGCGCAGGAAATCGTGATGCCCATTCTGCAGCCGGCCGAGCTCTGGAAGACGAGCGGCCGCTGGGAGGCGATGGGCCCGGGCATGTTCCGCCTGCAGGATCGCGGCCAGCACGCCTACGCGCTCTCGCCGACCGCCGAGGAAATCGTCACCGACCTCGCCAAGGGCGTGATCTCGTCCTACCGCCAGCTGCCCGTCACGGTCTACCAGATCCAGTGGAAGTTCCGCGACGAGATCCGTCCGCGCTTCGGCCTCATGCGCTCGAAGGAGTTCCTGATGAAGGACGCCTACTCGTTCGACCTGTCGCTGGACGCGGCGGACGCGAGCTACCAGGCGATGTTCGACGCCTACAAGCGCGTGTTCGCGCGCTGCGGCCTGAAGGCGTATCCGGTCGAGGCCGACACGGGCGACATCGGCGGCAAGTTCTCGCATGAGTTCCACGTGCTCGCCGACTCCGGCGAGGACGGCATCGCGTTCTGCGACGGCTGCGGCTACGCGGCGAACCTCGAGAAGGC
>CAVGKN010000112.1:0-4500 GCA_963629855.1 Lachnospiraceae bacterium | reverse complement strand
CTGGGTCGCGCGCATGATGATGGCGGGCATCCACTTCATGAAGAAGCCGCCGTTCGCGAACATCGTCATCCACGGCATCGTGCGCGACGCGCAGGGCCGCAAGATGTCCAAGTCGCTCGGCAACTCGCTCGATCCGCTCAAGATCATCGACGAGTATTCCGCCGACGCGCTGCGCTTCTCGCTCGCGCTCATCACCTCGCTCGACTGCGACTCCAAGGTCGACATGAAGAAGTTCGAGGTCGGCCGCAACTTCGCCACGAAGATCTGGAACGCCGCGCGCTTCATGCAGATGATGGAGGAGAAGGTCGCCGCCGCGCCGCTCACGACCGCGACCACGGGGCTTTCCGCCGACGACCGCCACATCCTCATGGCGTGCGAACGCGCGTGCGAGAAGGTCAACGACCTCCTGCGCCGCTACCGCATCCAGGACGGCGCGCTCGCCGTGTACGACTTCTTCTGGACGCAGATCTGCGACTGGTACGTGGAATACGCGAAGGACGCGCCGAACCGCGCCGTGGCGCTCGCCATCCTGCGCGACGTGTTCTGGAAGGCGCTGCGCCTGCTGCATCCCTACATGCCGTTCGTGACCGAGGAGGTCGCCCACCAGCTCGGCTTCCTCAAGGACGGCGAGACGATCATGCGCGCGCCGTTCCCGCAGGGCTACACGGCCGAGGAGCGCGCCGCGTGGGGGCTTTCGGACGACGTCTACGACTTCGTGGAGGCCAAGCGCGAAATGATCACCGCCCTGCGCGCGCTGCGCGCCGAGTACAAGGTGAACCCCGCCGCGTTCGTGAAGGTGACGATCGCCGCCAAGGACGCCGCGGCGGCCGACCGCCTCGCGGCCGAGCTCGACACGCTGCGCCGCGCGTTCCGCGCCGAGAGCGTGGAGATCCGCGCCGACGGCGAGGAACTCGCCATGCCGGGCGCGCTTGGTCGTCTCGGCACGGTCTACCTTTCGCTCGAGGGGCTGGTGGACAAGGCCGCCGAGGCCAAGCGCATCGCCGGCGAGCTTAAGAAGACGCAGGGCTTCATCGCCTCGATCGACGCGAAGCTCGCGAACGCGAACTTCACCGCTCACGCCCCGGCCAACATCATTGAAGGGCAGAAGACGAAGCGCGCCGAGCTCGTCGCGAAGATCGCGCAGCTCGAAAAGCTCGCCCGCCTCTTTGCCTAGACAAGACAAAAAAAGAAGGACACAACCAACATGGAAGACAAGACGAAACATACGGACGCCGAAAGCGAGGCGAACGAGGCTTCGGCGTCGCCCGAATCGGCCGCCGAGCTCGCCGCCGCCGAGGCGGAAGCCGCGCTGAAGGCCGCGGAAGCCGTTCCCGAAGAGGAACCGGCGATGGAAGACCCCGCCGCCGAAGCGACGGACGAAAAGTCCGCCGAAAAGGCCGACGAAAAGAAGCCCGTCGAGGAGGCGAAGCCCGCCGCCATCGACTGGAAGGACCGCTATGCGCGCGCCATGGCGGACTTCGACAATTTCCGCAAGCGCACGGAACGCGACCGCGACGATCTCGCCAAGTTCGCCGCGCAGGGCGTGATCAAGGACGTGCTCGGCACGGTGGACAATCTCGCCCGCGCGCTCGACGGCGCGAAGGACCGCACGGACGATCCGTTCGTCAAGGGCGTGCGCCTCGTCTACGACGGCCTGCTCAAGACGCTCGCCGACCACGGCGCCACGCCGCTCGACGCGGTGGGCGAGCCGTTCGACGCGAACTACCACGAAGCGCTCGCGAAGATGCCTTCCGAAACCGTGGCCGAAGACGTGGTCATGAACGAAGTCCAGCGCGGCTGGCTGCTGCACGGCAAGCTGCTGCGCGTGGCCAAGGTCGTGGTGAGCGCGGGCAAGGGGGCGTAGGACCATGGCGGAAACCAAGAGAGACTATTACGAGATCCTGGGCGTCGCGAAGGACGCGACGGCGGATCAGATCAAGAGCGCCTACCGCAAGCTCGCGATGAAGTGGCATCCGGACCGCAATCCGGACAACCCCGAGGCGAAGGCGAAGTTCCAGGAGGCCTCCGAGGCGTACGAGGTGCTGTCGAACCCCGAGAAGCGCCAGCGCTACGACCAGTTCGGCCACCAGGGCGTGAACTTCGGTCCGGGCGGCTTCGACTTCGGGCGCGACTTCTCGCACGGCGCCGATTTCAGCGATCTCTTCGAATCGCTCTTCGGCGGCGGGGGCGGCTCGTTCGGCGACATGTTCGGCGGAATGTTTGGCGGCGGCGGCCGTCGGCGCCGTCCCGACGCGAACGCGCCGCAGCGCGGCGAGGACATGTCGATGGAGCTCGAAATCGACTTTGACGAAGCGATCTTCGGCAGCGTGCGCACGCTCAAGCTCACGGTGCCGGACCAGTGTCCCGCGTGCCACGGTTCCGGCGCGGCGGAAGGCTCGAAGCGCGTGGCGTGCCCCACGTGCGGCGGCCGCGGCCAGGTGATTCAGGGCAGCAGCTTCTTCCAGGTGCGTCAGGTGTGCCCGCGGTGCGGCGGTACGGGGGCCGTGGTGGATCATCCGTGCGCGAAGTGCCGCGGCTCGGGCCAGGTGCGCGCGCCGCGTGAAATCGAGCTGCGCATTCCGCGCGGCGTGGACACGGGTTCGCGTCTGCGTCTGAGCGGGAAGGGCGCGGGTGGCCTGCGCGGCGGCCCGGCCGGCGATCTCTTCGTGGTGCTGCATGTGCGGCCGAGCGACATCTTCGAGCGCGAGGATCTCGATCTCGCGGTGAACGTGCCCGTGTCGCCTACGCTGGCGGCGCTCGGCGGCGAGGTGGAAGTGCCCACGCCCGATGGCATCGCGAAGCTCACGATTCCGTCCGGTACGCCGAACGGCCGTCTGCTGCGTCTGCGCGGCAAGGGCGTGCCGGATCTGCGGGGCGGCGCGCCCGGCGACCTCGTGGCGCGCATTGTGGTGGAGGTGCCCACGCGCCTGACCGGGAAGCAGCGCGGTGCGCTGGAGGATCTCGCCCGGACGCTCGACAGCGGGAACTTCCCCGAGGCGCAGAGCTTCGCCTCCAAGATGAAGGTCTTCTACATGCACCGGGACAAACTCCGGCGGTAGCGACGCATGGACGCGGCCACCTACACTTCGGTGCATCGTCTGCTCGTGGACGCGGCGACGCTGGCGCAGGACGTCGCTGCGCTGCCGCGCGAGGCGGCGCACCATCTGCGGGTGCTGCGTCCGCGCGACGGCGAGCTGATCGAGCTCTTCGACGGCGCGGGCCGCACACGGCGCTATCGCTGGTCGGCGGCGCACGGGGCGCTGGAGGCGGCGGGTGCGTGTCGAGTGGCCGCGCCGCGCGCGCGCCGCATCACGCTTTTCGCATGCGTGACGAAGGGCTCGCGCTGGGACTGGACGATCGAGAAGGCCGTGGAACTCGGCGTGGCGCGCATCGTGCCCGTTCTCTCCGCGCGCTGCATCGTGCGTCTTGCGCCGGCGGAGCGCGCGGCCAAGGCGGAACGCTGGCGGCGCATTGCCGAGGACGCGGCGCGGCAGAGCGACGCCGTGTGGCTGCCCGACGTGCTGGAGGCCGTTGACTTTCCCGAGGCGCTCGCGCTTGTGAAGACGTGCGACCGCGTGTTCGTGGGCGCGCTCGTGCAGCCGCCGGCGCCGCCGCTGCTCGCGGCCGTGCAGACGGCGGCGGCCGCCGCGTCGCTGGGCCTCTTCGTGGGCCCCGAGGGCGATTTCACGCCCGATGAACTGCGCGCGCTGCTCGCGTGCGCCACGCCCACCTCCTTCGGCCCCACGGTGCTGCGCGCGGAAACCGCCGCGCTCTTCGGCGTCTCCGTGCTTGCCGCCGCAACTCATGAAGCGTAGCGTTCTTGTCGCGTGTGCGCTGATCGGCGCGCTGTGCGTCGGCTGCGATCCCGCCGTGCCGCAGGTTTCGCGCTGGATGGTGATGGGCACGATCGCGCAGCTCTCCGTGCGCGGCGGCGACGCGGCGCGGAACGATGCGCTGCGCCAGACCGTGCAGGCAACCTACGCCCATCTCGACGATCTGCTGTCGGCGTGGAATCCGCAGTCGGAGCTCAGTCGCCTCTCCGCCGCGCACTGCACGAACTGGGTCGCGGCCGCCTCGCCCGACGTGCGGCCCTGCTACGCGCTCGCGCTGCGCCTGGCCGAACAGAGCGGCAACGCCTTCAATCCGCGCGTGGGCCGGCGTCTGCGCGCGCTGGGCGTCGCGTCCGGCAGACCCTACGCCGACTTCGACCTCGGCGCCATCGCCAAGGGGTTCGCCGTGGACGCCGCCGCGGCCGCGCTCGCCCGCCGCGGTTCTACGCCGCCGCTGCTGCTTGATCTGGGCGGCAATCTGCGCGTGGTGGGCGAGGGCATGTGGCGCACCGGCATCCGCAATCCCTTCGACAAGGCGGGGCCGTTTCTGGGCGTGATCGCCCTCACCAATGGCGAGTCCGTCGCCACGAGCGGCAACTACGAGCGCTTCATCACGCGCCCCGACGGCACGCGCGTTTCGCACATTCTCGACGGCCGCACCGGCGAACCC
>CAVGKN010000111.1:0-4502 GCA_963629855.1 Lachnospiraceae bacterium | reverse complement strand
GCGAGATGGTCAGCCCTCTCGAGCGAGGGTGGAGTCATTTTAATGCGTCGGCCCCGCATCTAGGCGCCGCGCCTACGCCGTCTTCCGCACATAGTGCAGGTAGAGCCCGAGGTCGGTGGAGACGAGCGCCATGTCAATCGCGTAGACGAAGCAGAGCCAGTTGTTGGCGGGGTTGGCGTCCAGCAGGCGCGCGAGGATGCCACCCACGTAGCCCAGCAGCACGATGGCCATAAACATGGGGCTCTTGCCCGCCACGCCCTTGCCGCTGTGGCCGCTTTTGTACGTGCGCGCGATGGCGAACGGCCACGAGAACCCGAAGGCGAACAGCATGAAGAATTCACAGACTTGCGAGATATCCATTTCTTGACTCTTTTTCAATGCCGCCCTCGCCCCTGCCAAACCGGGCACGGCGGCGGCGACGGGGAAATAGTATACCACAGTCGCGTGACCGATGGCGCGAACGCCCCCATTACGGGGAAAATTATGGTATACTTTCTTGCGACACCTGAAAGGACAAGACATGATACTCTCGCGAAAGGCCCTCGTCACCGGCGGCGCCGGCTTCCTCGGCTCGCACCTCTGCCGCCGCCTGCTGGCGGACGGCTACGAGGTGACGGCGCTCGACAATCTCTTCACCGGCACAAAGGCCAACATCTACGATCTGCTGGGCAATCCGAAGTTCTCCTTCGTGCTGCACGACGTCACGCAGCCGTTCTGGGGGCAGTTCGACGAAATCTACAACCTCGCCTGCCCCGCGTCGCCCATCCACTACCAGAAGAACCCCGTGGAGACCACGAAGAGCTCCGTACTCGGCATGATGAACGTACTCGACCTCGCTCTCAAGACGAAGGCGCGCGTGCTCCACACCTCCACCTCCGAAATCTACGGCGACCCGCTCGTGCATCCGCAGGTGGAGACCTACTGGGGCAACGTCAACACCATCGGCATCCGCAGCTGCTACGACGAAGGCAAGCGCGTGGCCGAGACGCTCTGCGCCGACTACCGCCGCGAGTACAACGTGGACGTGCGCATGGTGCGCATCTTCAACACCTACGGGCCCAACATGCACCCGAAGGACGGCCGCGTGATCTCGAACTTCATCATGCAGGCCCTCGGCAACCACGACATCACGCTCTTCGGCGACGGCCAGCAGACGCGCTCCTTCCAGTACTGCGACGACCTCGTGGAGGCCTTCCGCCTCTACATGGATCTGCCGCGCGAGACGGTGGACGCCTTCGTGGAACGCCACCACCTCGGCGCCGCCGTGATCAACACGGGCAACCCCGGCGAATACACGATTCGCGAGCTCGCCGAGGAAACGCTGCGCCAGATTCCCGAATCGACCTCAAAAATCGTCTACGCGCCCATCCCGCAGGACGACCCCAAGCGCCGCAAGCCGGACATCACGCTCGCGCGCGAACTGCTCGGCTGGGAGCCGCGCATTCCGCTCAAGGAAGGTCTCGCCAAGACCATCGCCTACTTCCGCACGCTCATCTAAGCTCCCATGAATGCCCTCATTCCCGCTGCCGGCTACGGCACGCGCTTTCTGCCCGCCACCACGGTTCTCCCCAAGGAACTGCTGCCGATCGGCGCCAAGCCGGCGCTTCAGCTCATCGTGGAGGAGGCGCTCGACGCGGGCGCGGAAAGCGTGGTGATCGTGACCTCGCCCGACAAGCCCGCGCTGCGCAGCTACTTCGAGCCGAGCGACCTGTGGCGCGCGCGCGCCGCGAAACGACCCGAGGCCGCCGCCGCGCTCGACCACGTCGCCGCGCTCGGACGGCGTCTCACGTGGGTGCAGCAGACGGAGCAGAAGGGACTTGGCCACGCCGTGCTGCAGGCGGCGGACGCGCTTGCGAACGAAACGGAGCCCATCCTCGTGCTGCTCGGCGACGCGCTCGTCTCGGGCACGGCTCCCTCCGCGGCGATGGTCGCGCTCGCCCGCGCGTTCGGGCCGGGTGCTTCCGTCGTGGGTCTGGAAGAAGTGCCGCTTGAGAAGGTGTCGCGCTACGGCATCGTGGCGGGGCAGCCGGCGCAGAACGTGCCGGCCGCGCTCGATCCTGCGCGCGTGCTCGCGCTCAGCGATCTCGTGGAGAAGCCCGCGCCCGAGGCGGCGCCGTCGCGCCTCGCCATCGCCGGCCGCTATCTGCTCGACCCCGCGATCTTCGGCCTGCTCGCCACGCAGCGGCCGGGCGTGGGCGGCGAGATTCAGCTCACGGACGCCATTCGCCGCCTGATCGCCGACCACCCCGTCTACGGCTACCGCTATCCCGGCCGCCGCCACGACATCGGCAACCCGGCCGGCTATCTCGAAACCCTGCTCGCGTTCGACGCCGCTACACGAGGCGGCGCGACGCGGCCATCTGCACCGTGACGGCGAGCAGCAGCAGCGCCGTGCCCGCAAGCAGGAACGGCACGAAGTACTCGTGCCAGCGCTGGTAGACGGTGCGGTCGAGCGTCGTCTTCTCAAGCGCGTCGATTTCCTCCAGTGCCGCCTTGAGACCGTCCGCGTCGTTCACGGCGAAGTAGCGCCCCTGCGTCTTCTGCGCGATGGACTTCAGCTGCGACTCGTCGAAGGACATGTTCGCGTAGGCGATCGTCGTGCGACCGAACATGTCGCGCACGCGCACGGGGGTGCGCCGCGCCTTCGTGCCCACGCCGATCGTGTACACGCGGATGCCCAGCGTCGCGGCGGCGGCGGCGGCCTCGTCCGGCTCGACCACGCCCGTGTTGGAAACGCCGTCCGAAAGGAGGATCACGATCTTCGACTTCGGCTCGGCGTCCTTCAGGCGCGCGAGCGCGGTGGCGAGGCCGTCGCCCACGGCGGTCATCGTCTCGTCGGGGTCGATCGGGCGGCCGTTCGCGTCGTAGCCGACCTCCGGCACCGTCACGCCCTTGAGCACGTGGGCGAGCGTCTCGTGGTCGGCCGTGAGCGGCGTGCGGCTCGAAGCGTAGCCGCCGAACGTGACGAGGCCGATGAGATCGTCCGGCCGCGCCTTGATGAACGTAAGGAACATGTCCTTCACCACGTCAAGGCGCGTGCGGGGTTCGCCGCCCTTGGGCGAAAGGTCGAGCGCCTCCATGGAGCCGGAGACGTCCACGGTCATCGCGATCGCGATGGCATCGACGCTGCGGTTGCCGCGCGCGAGGGCGCGGCGCGGACGCGCGGCGGCCACCACGAGCAGGGCCGCGCCGGCGAGGAAGAGCGCCGGCGCCACGGCGGCCACGCGCGCGCGCCAGCCCGCCGTCTTCGCGGGCAGACGCGACACGGCCGAGAACTTCACGCCCGCGCGGCGACCGCGCCGCAGCATGCGCCACGCCGCCAGCGCGAGCGGCGCGAGCAGCAGAAAACAGAAAGGCCAGGCGAAGCTCATGACCGCGCCTCCTGACGGCTGTCCGTCTCCAGGTAGGTTTTCGCGCGCGTGGTGGCGGCGTCCGCCATTTCGGGCGTGGCCTCCACGCCGGCGAACTTCACCATGTCCGCCGATTCAAGGAACGTCTTGAGCTCCGCGATCGCCTCGGGCGTGAAGGCGGGATTCGCCTGCGCCGCGCGCAGGAACTCCTCCGTCGTGAGATTCGGCGCGCGCACGTCGTGGCGGCGCTCGATGTAGCGGCGCACGACCATCGTGAGCTCCACGTAGAAGTCCTTGTAGAAGCCGCGGCCCGGCAACCCCTTCCGGAGGAGCGTCGAGAGTTCGTAGAGCGCGCGTTCGAGCGGGCTCATTCGGTGGATGCGCACCATGAGGCGGATGCGCCGCACGACCCACCACACAAGCGCCGCGAGCAGCAGCGCACCCGCGAGCACGGCCGCGCCGATGCCAACCTGTCGCCAGCTCGGCGGCGCGAAGTCGCGCTTCGGCGCAATCTCCATCGGGCCCGTGGCGGGTTCGCGCGCGGCAGGCGGCGCGAAGACAACGGCCTCCGTGTGGAACGTGCGCGTGGCGCCGGTTCCGTCCGTCACCGCGACGACGAATGGCGCAAGGCGGTAGCGCGCGGCACACGGTTCGGGACGCAGGCTCCAGCGCGTGACGGAGACGGTGCGGCCGTCGGCGTCCGTGACCGGTTCTTCGGCGAAGTCCTCCGCCACGCGGAAGCCGAAGAAGCGGTCGCGCAAATCCGGCAGCGCGACCTTCGCGCCCGCGGGCGCCGTGACGCGCACGGTGACTTCCAAATCACGACCGAGATCGATCGTCTCGGGCTCCGCCTCGATCACGAGCCCCACGCCCTCGCACCCCAGATCCGCCACCTGCCCGGCCGGCAGCGGAAAACCCGCCGCCCACAAGAAAGCGGCGAGCGCAGTACATATCGTTTTCGTCTTGACTCTCATGCCCAGAATCTTTATGCTCCTTGACGTCATGATCGCCCGCCCACTCGGACAAGCCCCATGACATCGCGGGCATGAAGTGTACACCATCGGAGCCGTGCCGTCAAGAAGAGCCCCACGCCCATTAGTAATGGGTTACTCAAGTTCGCGCGCGAACTTGAGTAACCCGCGTGAGGGGTAC
>CAVGKN010000110.1:0-4503 GCA_963629855.1 Lachnospiraceae bacterium | reverse complement strand
CCCAAGTGTTCAGCAGTCCAGCAGCCAACAGTCAGCGGTCAGTCGAGGCGAGAGATGGCGGTTCGGCAATTCCGCCGCGACTTTTTCGAGGTGGCCTCGGTTCTCCGAACCCCTCGGCCTCACTGGATGCCGGTCCGGGAATGTTGGCTGCTGGAATGCTGAATTGTTCGGCCGACGCATTTTTTGTCCCATTCAGCCCCGTATGGCAAGAGCAGAGTCTTTTAATGCGTCGGCCGTATTCCGGGGATTCTCTGTCGGCACACAAGTACGGTAAACTATGGTATACTATTTGCCACATTTTTTTCCAACCAAGGAAGGGCCGCAATGGACAAGAAGGCATTAGAAGAGATCGAAACGCAGTTCAACGAGACGCTGGAGAAGCCGTCCATCCCGCTGGACGAGATGGTCGCCCTGATCACGGACAAGGAGAAGGTTCCGGAGAGCAAGGGCTCGGAGATGGCCGGGCGGTTGATGAAGGCGTTCGTGGAGCGTGAGGACTTCTCCGGCGCGTTCGGCGTGGTGCTGCGGTGCTGTGCGTTGCTGGATGCGCAGCTGCAGGGCGTGGGTGTGCGCGATGCGCTGAAGAAGACCACGAAGGATCGTCTGCTGCTTTCCTTCATCGACGGCGTGCGCTTCGAGGCGCGTCCGCTCAAGGAGGCCGCGGGTCGTCTGAACCGTCTGCTGTCGTTCCACAAGGGCGCGCTCGTGCTCAGCGCCGCGTGGGGGCTTGGCGAAGTGCGCGCGGTCGATTACTTCTATCGCCGCGTGACGGTGGACTTCAAGGTGCGCAAGGGCCATCAGTTCACCTACGACGCGGCGTGCGAGACGCTCGTGCTCGCGCCCGAAGACCACATCCTCGTCACGCAGAAGGCCGATCCCGACCGCGTCGCGGCGCTCGTCAAGGACACGCCCGGCGAGTTCGTGAAGACCATGCTCAAGAGCTTCGGCGACATGCCCGTCACGCGCCTGGAGGAGCTCTGCGCGCAGTATGGCTTCGTAAAGCAGGCCAACTGGAAGAAGTACTGGGACGCCGCGCGCGCCGAGCTGCACAAGGACAAGCTCGTCGAGATCCCGACCCGCCGCGCCGAGCCGCTGCACCTCAAGACGGCCGTGGAGGACTACGGCGACACCTGGTACAAGGCGTTCGCGATGCAGAAGGATCCCAAGTGCATCCTCTCCAGCGTGCGCGAACTGCAGGCCACGGGCCACACGAAGGCGCTCGCGGAGGAGGAGGCCCACGCCACGCTGCTCGCCACGCGCCTCGCGTTCGCGCTCAAGGCCGCGCGCGGCGTGGACGACGCGCTCTACGCGCGCATTGCCTTCTGCATGAGCGACCTCCGGCTCGACCTCGAAACCGTCGCCAAGGCGCGCGCCTATCTGTGGGCGCAGGACGCGCACGGCGTCGAGCGCTATTTGCAGGCGGCGAAGACGCTGCCCGCGCGCGAAGTCGGCAGCCTCGTCACGTTCCTCACGCTTGAAGACCGCGAGGGCACGAAGGGCCGCCTCTTCGCGAAGCTGCCGGAGATGTGCTTCCCGCTGCTCGCCGCCACGCTTTCCGCGTTCCGCGGCGACCCCGACTGCGGCGACGCGGTGGCCGACCTGCTGTGCAAGCCCACGGCGCCCGCCACGCTCGTCACGCTCGTTCTCGGCCGCCACGACACCAAGCCGGAGGAGTTCTACCGCGAGCGCCGCGCGTTCGATGCGCGCGAGGCCGTGCCGGGCGAGCCGAAGGTGGCCAAGGGCTGGGAGCGTCTGCCCGAGTTCATCGCGCTGCTCATGCACGCGATCGCCCTCGGCGAAGGCAAGCAGAGCGGCGAGACGCTGCGCATGCAGAACATGATCCGCCGCCTCTTTGCCGATCAGAAGTGGCTTGAAGGCATCTTCAAGCAGCTTCAGCCCGCCGACCAGGCGCTCTTCTTCGAGCGCTTCCAGGCCTCGACCACGTGGGATCCCTCCACGCATCACATGATCGTGGTGCGCATGACGCACATCGTGCCGGAGCTCGCCGCGCGCCAGATCGCCCCGAAGAAGGTCGAGAAGATCGAGCGCATCACGTCGATGCGGTCCTACGCCGAACGCCAGGCCGCGTACGAGAAGCTCGTCAAGGTCGAGATTCCGGCGAACACGAAGCGCATCGAGTTCGCGAAGAGCTACGGCGACCTTTCCGAAAACGCCGAATACCAGTACGCGAAGGACGAACAGCGCGCCCTCATGCAGAAGGAATCGCTGCTGCAGAAGGATCTCAACGAGGTCAAGGCCGTCAATTTCGCCGACGTCACGGTGCCCACGAGCGCGTGCCCGGGCTCGTGCGTGACGATCGCCACCGCCGCCGGCGAGACGCGCGTCTACACGATCCTCGGCGAATGGGACAACGACCTCGAGCGCAACATCATTTCGAACAAGACCAAGCTCGCGCAGAACATGCTCGGCAAGAAGGCCGGCGACACGTTCGAGCTGCCGGATGCGGACGGCAACGTCTCCATAGCGACGGTCACGGCCGTCGGACCGCTGACCGACGAGCTGCGCGCGTGGCTGACGGAAACGCCGGCGGCCGTGTGAGTCCGGAAAGAGGAGGTCAAACTCCATGAGTGCGAAGAAGAACGAACACGTGAAAAAGGCCGCGCCCGCGAAGACCGCGGCGAAGCCGGCCGCGAAGAAGCCCGCCGCAAAGCCGATGGCGGCGAAGGCGCCCGCCGCGCCCGCGAAGCCGGCGGCGAAGAAAGCCGCCGCGCCCGCCAAGAAGCCTGCGAAGCCGGTGGCGAAGAAGTCCGAGAAGCCGGTGCTGCCGCCGCCGATCGAGTTTTCGCCCGACCGGGGCGCGAAGGTCATCACGGGCAAGAACGGCAACAAGTACGTGCGCAAGCCGATCACGGTGGTGGACAAGACGCCGAAGGTGCCGCTCAAGAAGCCGGAGGTCGTGCAGGAATTCGAGAACCACAGCCAGGACATGGCCTTTTCCTTCGCCGAGCGCATGAAGGAGCGCGCACGCGAAGCGGCGCAGGCCTCGGCGAATACGTCCACCGGCGTGCGTCTCACGCGCCGCCCCACCACGCGCACGAAGGGCGAGGCCTCGCTGCAGTTCCCGGCGGCCGACCTCGCGGAGTTCCGCAAGCGGCTTCTCGTCCTGCGCCAGGAAGTGCTCGGGAAGTCCGCCACGCTCAAGACGGTCGCCCTTGAACAGACGAACGACCACGGCAGCGAGGACGAGGACGGTTCCGACGCCTTCATGCGTCTGCAGGATCTCAAGCAGGTCGAATCGCGCAACAAGATGGTCCGGATGATCGACGAGGCTCTCAACCGCATTGCGGAAGGCAAGTACGGCATCTGCGAGATCTGCGGCCAGCTCATTCGCAAGCCCCGTCTGCTGAATCTGCCTTTTGTGCACACGTGCATGGAATGTCAGACGGCGATGGAGCGGCGCCACCACGGTAGACGCTGATGCTGCGCCGCTTCGTCATGACGTTCGCCGTCGTCGTGAATCTGCTCCTCGTGGATCAGATCGCGAAGGCGGCCGCCATTGCCGTGTTGAAGGGGCGCGCGGCGCGCGTCGTGCTGGAGCCGGTCTTCAATCTCGCCTACGTGGAGAACCGCGGCTGCGCCTGGGGGCTGCTGCAGGGCCATGTGTGGCCGCTTGCCGTCTTTGCCGTCTTCGCGCTCGCGCTTCTCTTCTGGAAGCGCGAAAGCGTCTTCCCCGCCGGCCGCCTCGGCCGCGTCGCCGAGCTGCTGCTCTACGCCGGCATCATCGGCAACCTGATCGACCGCGTGGTGCGCGGCTACGTGGTGGACATGTTCGACGTCCATTGGGGTGTGCATCACTTCCCCTGCTTCAACGTGGCGGACGCCTACATCACCGTGGCCGCGACGATTCTCATTCTGGTGGCCTTCTGCACGCGCGACAGGGAGGCCGAGCCGACGGGCGAGGAGGCCCTGGGCGATGGCCGCGCGTGAGGCCTATCTGCTGGCCGGCGCCACGGCGAGCGGGAAGTCCGCCGCCGCCGCCCTCCTTGCGCGCGAGCTCGGCGCCGTCATTTTGAGCGCCGATTCCATGCTCGTCTACTGCGGCATGGACGTGGGCACCGCCAAGCCCTCCGCCGCCGAACGCGCGGAATTCTCGATGGGCGGCATCGACCTCGTTACGCCCGCCGAACATTTTTCCTCCGGCGCCTGGCTGCGCGCGGCCGCCGCTTGGCTCGACACGATTCCCGCCTCGCGTCCCCTCGTGATCGTGGGCGGCACGGGACTTTACTTCTCCGCGCTCCTGCGCGGGCTCGACCGCCGCTGGACATCGCCGCCGCCGGAGTATCCCGTGCTTCAGGTGCCGCGCGACGTGCTGCACGCCCGCATTGCGCAGCGCCTTGATGCGATGTTTCTCGACGGCCTCGCCGCCGAAGTCGCCACGTTGCGCCGCCTCTATCCCGTCTGGTCCGACACGGCCTCCGCCGCGATTGGCTACAAGGAGTTCATCGACGGTCTGCCGCCCGCCGTCGTGCGCGAGAAGATCCG
>CAVGKN010000109.1:0-4581 GCA_963629855.1 Lachnospiraceae bacterium | reverse complement strand
CATCAATGGCGAACCCATTTCACACGAAGCGGTGCAGTTCGAACTCGACCGCCTCGTGAAGTTCTACACGGCGCACGGGATGCGTCCTGACGAGATCAAGGCGAATCTGCCCAAGCTCGTGGAGAAGGCGCAGGAGCAGGCGATCGGCGCCAAGCTCCTCCTCACGCGCGCCCTGCAGCTCGACAAGGCGGTGGACGCGAAGGCCATCGACCAGAAGATCGCCGAGATCGTCGCGCAGGTGGGCGGCCGCGACAACTTCCTGCGCGCGCTCGCGCAGCAGAAGATGTCCGAGGCCGATCTGCGCCGCGAAGTCGAGAAGGGCTGCCGCGTGGACGCGCTCGTGCAGCAGGCGTGCGCCAATGTGCCCGAGCCCACCGAGAAGGCGATCGAGGCCTACTACACCGCGCACAAGAACGAATTCATCCAGCCGCCGCAGGTGCTCGCCCAGCACATCCTCGTGAAGACCGAGGGCCTCGACGCGGCGGACAAGGCCGAGGCGCTCGACAAGATCAAGGCCATCCGCGCGCGCATCGTCGCGGCGGGCGAGCCCGGCGAAGTCGGCCAGGCCTTCTGCCGGGAGGCGCGCGAGCACTCGGACTGCCCGAGCGGCGCACAGGGCGGCTCGCTGGGCTGGTTCGGGCCGGGCGCCATGGTGGCCGAGTTCGACAAGGCCGCGTTCGCGATGAAGTGCGGCGAAGTGTCGGACGTGATCGAGACGCAGTTCGGCTACCACATCATCCTCAAGACCGATGAACGCGCCGGCGGCCCGCAGACGCTTGTGGACGTGGCCGACCAGGTGCGCGACCTGCTGCGCCACGAGGCGCGCGGCCGCGCCGTCGAGGCCCTCGTGGCCGAGCTGCGCGACAAGGTGACGATCGAGTACAAGTAGTCCGGACGGAGACTGCGGCATGGAGCACGACGTTCTCTTCAAACGCGCGCGCAAGGTCATTCCCGGCGGCGTGAACTCGCCCGTGCGGGCGTTCAACGGCGTGGGCGGCACGCCCATCTTCGTGACATCCGGCCGGCGCCAGATGATTCACACGGCGGATGGCCGCGACCTCGTGGACTACTGCTGCAGCTGGGGCGCGATGATCCTCGGCCACGCGCGGCGCGAGATCGTGGCGGCCGCGCGGGACGCCGCCGCGCGCGGCAGCACGTTCGGCATCGCGACGCCGGGCGAGGTCGACTTCGCCGAGCGCCTCGTCGCGCTCGTGCCGGGCCTGGAGATGGTGCGCGCCGTCAGCTCGGGTACCGAGGCCGTGATGACGGCGCTGCGCCTCGCGCGCGGCGTGACGGGGCGCAACGTGATCCTCAAGTTCGACGGCTGCTACCACGGCCACGGCGACGCCGTGCTCGTGAAGAGCGGTTCGGGCGTGCTCACGATGGGCGCGTCGTCGTCCGCGGGCGTGCCGACCGGCGCGGTGGCGGATACGCTTGTGGCGCCCTACAACGATCTCGCCGCCGTGGAGGCCGCGTTCGCCGCGCACGGCGACCAGATCGCCGCGGTGATCGTGGAGCCCGTGGCGGGCAACATGGGGCTTGTGCCGCCGGCGGAGGGCTTCCTCAAGGGCCTGCGCGCGGTGACGAAGAAGCACGGCGCGCTGCTCATCTGCGACGAAGTCATCGACGGCTTCCGCTTCGGCTTCTCCTCCTACTCCGCGCTCTACGGCGGCGTGACGCCCGATCTCATCACGCTCGGCAAGGTCATTGGCGGCGGCTTCCCGCTCGCGGCCGTGGGCGGCCGGGCGAAGTGGATGCGCCAGCTCGCGCCCACGGGCCCGATCTACCAGGCCGGCACGCTGAGCGGCAATCCCGTGGCCGTCGCCGCCGGACTGAAGACGCTCGACCTGCTCGAACGCGAAGCGCCCTACGACCGCATGGCCGCGCTTGGCAGCGCGCTCGCGGTGGGCATGTCCACCATCGCCGCCGAGCACGGTCTGCCCGTGACGTGCCAGAGCTTCAACGGCGTCTTCACGCCGTTCTGCACCGACACGCCCGTGCAGGATCTCGCGGACGCGAAGGCGTGCTCCACGAAACTCTACGCGAAGATCTTCCACGGGCTGCTCGACCGCGGCATCTACATCGCGCCGTCGCAGTTCGAATGCAACTTCATCTCCGCCGCCCACACGGAAAAGGACGTGGACGCCTTCCTTGACCGCTTCGACAAGGTCTGCGAGGCGCTGTAGCATGGCGCGGCGCGGCACGTTTGTGGTCGGGGCGCGGGGCAGCGCCCTCTCGCGCGCGCAGACGCAGGGCGCGCTCGACGCGCTTGCGCGCGCCTTCCCGGGCACGCGCTACCGCCTTGTGGCCGTGGAGACGCCCGGCGACCGCGACCTGACCACGCCCATCGAGCGCAGCGCGCCCGACTTCTTCACGCGCGACCTCGACGACGCCGTGCGCGCGGGGCGCATCGACTTCGCTGTGCATTCCGCCAAGGATCTGCCCGAGACGCTCGCGCCGGATCTGGACTGGTTCTGGCTGCCGGGCGGCGAAGATCCGCGCGACTGCTGGGTCACGCGGACGGGACTGCCCGCGCGCCGCACGGCCGCGCTGCGCATTGGCGTGTCGAGCGAACGCCGCCGCGCCTACGCCGCCGCGTGCTTCCCGCGTGGAAAACTGCTGCCCATCCGCGGCGCGATCGACGCGCGCCTGGAGCAGCTGCGCGCGGGCGCCTTCGACGCCGTGCTCATGGCCATGGCGGGCCTGAAGCGTCTGCACCCCGAGTGGTTCGACGGCTCGGCTGCCGCCGACGATGCGCCGTGCCTCACGCCCATTGCGCTCGACGCGCTCACGCCGCCCGAGGCGCAGGGGCGCCTTGCCGTCGTGTTCCGCGCGGGCGACGACCGGCTGATGGCGCTGCGTCCGCGCTTCGTGAAGGCCGTGCGCTTCGTCTCGGCCGGCGTGGGCGATGCGGGGCTGTGCACCGTTGCCGGCGCGCGCGATCTCGCGCAGGCCGACGTGGTGCTCTACGACGATCTGCAGGGCGCGCACGCGGGCGCGGGCACGTGGATTCCCGTGGGCAAGCGCTGCGGTGCGCACTCGATGCGCCAGCCGGAGATCACGCGGCTCATCTGCGACGAAGCGCGGAAGGGGAAGCGCGTGGTGCGCCTCAAGGGCGGCGACGCGGGGCTCTTCGGACGGCTCGCGGAGGAGACGGACGCGCTCGCCGCGCTGAAGATTCCGTTTCTCGTGCGTCCGGGCGTGAGCGCGCTCACGGCGGCGACCACGGGCACGGGGCTGCTGCTCACGCGCCGCGGCGAATCGGCCGGCTTTGCGGTGTACACGCCGCGCCGGGCGGACGGGGCGCCGGCGATGGAGACGCCGCCGCGGCAGCTCGTGGTTTTCATGGCGGCGAAGGTCGCCGAGGAGGAGGCGCGGAAGCTGACGGCGGCGGGCTGGGCGCCGGAGACGCCGTGCGCGCTCGTGCTCGACGCGGGCGGCCCGGGCGAGGAGGTGCGCACCGCCACGCTCGCCACGCTGCGCGGCGTGGGCGATGAGACACGCCCGGGGCTGCTGCTCGTGGGCCCGGCGGCGATGCATCGCTGGCCGCGCGACGGCGAACTCGGCGGTCGGCGCGTGCTCGTGACGTGCTCGGAGGCGCTGCAGGAGAAGGCCGCCCTTGCCGTCGAAGACCGCGGCGGCCGCCCGATTCGCTGGCCGCTCATCCGCCTCGTGCCGCGACCGCCGTGCGCATCCGTGTCTTCCTACGACGCCGTCGTGCTCACTTCGCCCTCGGCGGTGCGCCTCTTCTTCGAGGTCTACGCGGAGTGCGACCGCCGGAAACTGCCGGACTTCTACACGTGCGGCGCGGGCACCGACGGCGAGCTGCGGCGCTTTGGCGTGGCGAGCGACCTCGTGCCGCCGCGCGACTTTTCGGCGGCGGGACTGATCGCCGAGATCGCGCGGCACGATCTCGCGGGGAAGCGCGTGCTGCGGCTGCGCAGCGCGAAGGCGGGGCCCGCCGTGGCGCGCGCCCTGCGCCGCGCGGGCGCCGCGGTCGACGACGTGGTGCTCTACGACAACGAGCCCGTCGCGCACGCGCAGCCGCTGCCGCCGTTCGACGACGTGTTCTTCGCGTCGGCCTCGGCCGTCGAGGTCTTTCTCGCGCAGTATGGCGCGGCGCGTCTGCGCAAGAAGGTCATTTACGTGATGGGCGAGCCCACCCGTGCCGCGCTGCCGACCGCTCTCGCCGCCCGCGCCCGGATTCTGCCTCCCCAATGTAAGGCGTAGGTTGCTCTGACCGGCTCTGACCGAGATTGGGAGTGCCAGGGCATCCGAAAATATGGTATACTAATCCACACACAAGGAAGATACCATTCGACATGAAGATCCGTAAAATCGACGTGGATCGGGGCGTTGCCTTCGGCGACGGCTCCCTGACGTTCATCGCCGGGCCGTGCGTGATCGAGAGCCGCAGGATGGCGCTCGATCTCGCGGCGCGTCTCGTGGAGGTCGCCAACGAGCTCTCGGTGAACTATATTTTCAAGGCCAGCTTCGACAAGGCGAACCGCACGAGCGTCGACTCCTTCCGCGGCCCGGGCCTCGAGAAGGGGCTCGAGATCCTCGCCGAGATCCGCGAGA
>CAVGKN010000108.1:0-4584 GCA_963629855.1 Lachnospiraceae bacterium | reverse complement strand
TTCGTGCTCTCGACAAGGGGCTCGGCGCGTTTTTCGTGTCGCCTGCGTTTTCGTGATCGCGGCCGGCGCGAAAACCCGGACAGGTGGCGATGCGGAATAATCCCCCTGGTTCGACACGACGCTTTTCAGACAAGGGCGGATTTGGTAGACTATTGGTCTATGTCAAAACTCTGCTTCTTTCTGCTCGTCGCGGGCATCGCGTGTGCGGGGCCGGCGCAAGTGTCCACCGCGCTGCCCGCGGATCGTCTGGCCTTCGCCAATCAGCTGGCGAAGCGGGGGCTTCATGCCGAGGCCCTGAAGGAATACGAGGCGATCCGCGACGTCAAGACGCTGCCGCAGGACGAAGTGCGCTACCGCCTCGGCGAAGCCTACCGCCACGTGGGGCGCGCGCAGGACGCGCTCAACGCCTACGCGGGGCTGATCAAGGACTATCCGCAGTCCCGCTACGTGGACTACGCGCGCCTCAACCGCGCGCTGCTGCTCACGGGCGACGCGCGCGAAAAGGAACTTTCCGCGCTTGACCACGTGGGCGCGGACGTGCAGATCCGCGCCACCGCGCTCTACTGGCTCGGCGAGACGAGCGCCGCGCAGAAGAAGACGCCCGAGGCCATCGCGTGGTATCTCCGGGCGAACGAGGTGGCGCCCACGAACGACGTGGCGCGTCTCGCGCGTCTGCGCGCCGCCTCGCTGCTCTCCGTATCAAAGGACGTGCGCGACCGCCGCCAGGCTCAGGCGATCTACCTCGACCTCTCCGCCGGCGACGACGCGAAGCTCGCCAGCGAGGCGCTCTTCTTCGTGGGCATGATGAGCTACCGCGAGGGCCGCTACGCGGAGGCGGCGCAGCTCTTCCGCCGCCTCGCCACGAAGTTCCCGCAGTCCGACCGCGCGAAGGAATGCGCGATCTACGCCGCGTGGGCCAACTATCTCGACGGCCGCTACGGCGAGGCGCTCGATCTCGCGGCACGTCTGCGCGACGAGGGCAACGAGGACGCCGCCTACCTCGTGGCCGCCACGCTGCGCAAGCTCGAACGTCGGCAGGACGCGGTGGACGCCTACACCGCCGCGCTCAAGAAGTTTCCGCGCGGCCGCCACGCCGACACGGAGTGGTTCGAGCGCCTGACCGTGCTCGCCGCCTCCAATGACAACGCGGCCGTGCTAGACGAACTCGCGAAGCGGCCTGATCCGCCGAAGAAGACGGCCGCCCATGCGTGGAGCTACGGCTGCGAGGCGGCGATCGCCGCGACGAACTTTCCGCGGGCGATCGAGTTCGCCACGCTCGTGGCGCGCAACGCCACGGGCGACATTCAGTACAACGCCGTGCACCGCCTCGCGTGGCTGCACGAGAAGACCGGCAACTGGGCGAAGGCCGCGCTCGCCTATCGCCTGCTCGCGCAGAAGTGGCCGGAAGCCGCCATCGCCGCGCAGTCCCTCTACCAGGCGGGCTGCGCCGAGACCCGCGCGGGGCGCGTGGAACAGGCGCGCGCGGACTGGACGAACCTGCTCGCGAAGCATCCCGACTCGCCCTTTGCGGCCGAGGCGCTCTACGCGCGCGCCATGGCGGAGCTGCGCGCCAAGGAGTCGCGCGCCGCCGAGCGTTCGCTCAACGAGCTCGACCGCCGCTTCCCGAAATTCGCGAAACGCGGCGAGGCGCTCTACTGGTGGGGCGTGGCCGCGAACGGCATCGGCGACGCGCCCGAGGCCGAGCGCCACTTCCGCGACGCGCTCGCCGCCAAGCCGCCCGCCGAGTTCGCGCGCGAGGCAAGCCTCGAGCTGGGCTTCCTCCTGCAGAAACGCGGCGCCGAGCGCGAGGCGGCCGACATCTTCGCGGGCCTGCTCGACACGAAGGCGGTGAACCGCATGCCGCCGGGCGAACTCGAATGGCTGGCCGAATTCACTGCGGGCGTGACGAACTACACCGCCGCGCTCAAGGCCGCGCAGATCATCGAGGCGCGCAAGGTGGGGCCGGACTGGAACCAGATCGGCGCGCAGCTCGCCGGCCAGGCGCACGAGGGCCTCGGCGAGATGGATGCGGCCGTGGCCGCCTACACGCGCGCGCTCGGGACCGGTGCGCGCACGGCGCGCGGCGCGAAGGCCGCGCTCGCCCTCGGCCGCATTGAGACATCGCGCGCGTTGTTCGACGAGGCCAAGGAACATCTCACCGACGCCGTGGAGCGCGCCAACGCGCCCGAGCTCATTCCCCTGCGCGTGCGCGCCTACGCCGCGCTCGCCGCGAACGAGGAGGCGCGCGGCGACAACAAGGCCGCGCTCGGCTACCACATGCTCGTGGGCACGCTCTTCGACGATCCCGAACTCGTGCCCTACGCGCTCGGCCGCGCCGAAGACCTGAAGCGCGCGATGGGGTGCGCCAAGGAGGCCGACGACCTCGCCGCCGAACGCGCCAAACGCTATCCCAAAGCCGCCGCGGAGGAGATCCGCAAACCGGAGTGACCATGGAGACGAACTACGAATTCGAAGACGAGGCGGAATCGAACGGCCTCTCCCACGAGGCGAGCCTGTTCCTGCTCATCGTGACGCTCATTGTCTCGTGCGCCGCGCACATCGCGCTCATGTACGCCTGCTCGGACTGCGAATTTGCGCCGCTGCACGGCGAGGTGCGCGACGCGCGCAAGTGGACAAAGGAACTGCCCGTGATGCAGGTGCAGAAGCTGGACGAGGCGGCGCTGCTGAAGGAACAGGTCGAGCTCGCGCGTCCCGCCGCCGCGCCCGACACCGAGAAGCAGGAAGAGCGCGTGGAGCGTCTCACCTCCACCGAGAAGAGCGCAGTCGCGCCCGAAATGCCCGAGGCGGCCGTGGCGGCCACGTTCGCCGAGACGGCGCCCGAGCCGGCGAAGGTGGCGCCCACCGAGTGGATGCCGCGTCAGGAAATCGTGGCGATCGAGGCGCCGACGGTGCCGGACGATCTGGCGGCGCTGCCGCGCGTGGTCGTGCCGAAGATCGAACGCGTGCGCGGCGCGGCCGACATCACGCCGGCGTTCGACCTCATGTCCGCGCCGAAGCCCATGACGGGCGACGCCCCGGCGGCGCCCGCAAAGACGAGCGCCTTGGCGACGCTGGCGAATGCGGTGGCCGCGGCCCCCCTTCCGGCCACGATTCCGAACGCGCGCGACGTGGCGGTCTTCTCGGATCCGCTGGGCGGCGGCAACCGCCCGAGCGCCGCGCAGGCGCTCTCCGAGGCCGAAAGCGCGCGCGCCAAACAGCGCGCCGCGGCCGCCGAGGCACGTCTCGCCGCCGAGGAGAAGAAGCCCACGCCACCCGCGCCCACCTCGATGCTCGTGGACGAAAAGGTGGTGGCGGAGAAACGCGAGGCCGTGCGCGCCCTGCGCGACGACGTCACGCCGCAAGGCCGCGCCTTCAGCGAGAACGTGGGGCTCGCCCTTGGCACGTGGACCGACCCCGCCGAACCCGGCGTAAAGTACTTCCGCATCACGATCTCCAGCCGCGCCGAAAAGCCGCTGCCCGTCGTGTCGAAGGACATGGTGTTCCTGCTCGACGCCTCCGGCTCGATCGCGAACGCCCGCCTGAAGACGTGCCGCAAGGCCATCTCCGCCGCGCTACGACTGCTCAACACGGGCGACCGCTTCAACGTGATCGCCTTCCGCGACAAGTTCACCTTCGCCTTCCCCCAGACGGCCTGGCGGGAGGTCTCGAAGGAGGCCTTCGACGAGGCGGACGACTGGATGGCGAACCTCACGACGCACGGCCAGACGGACGTCTTCCGCACGCTGCGCGGCATTCTCACGATGCCGCGCGATCCCACGCGTCCCCTCGTCGCCCTCGTGCTGACGGACGGCGACGCCACAAGCGGCCTCACGCGCAGCGCGGAGATCATCTCGCGCTTCAACGCGCTCAACGGCGGCCTCGTCTCGGTGTTCATGTACGGCGTGAAGTCCAACGCCAACGCCTACCTCATGGACATGGTCACGCGCGGCTCGCGCGGCGCCTGGACGCGCGCGAAAAGCACGAGCTTCTGGGAATCGGCCGATGGCATTCCCGATCTCGCGCTGAAGTTCCAGCGGCCCGTGCTGGCGGACGTGGCGGTGATCGTCTCCGCCTCCTCGCGCGCCGAAACCTACCCGCAGCTCGTCTCCAACCTGTGCGAGGACGCGCCCATCGAGATCTACGGAAAGTGTCCCGCCGACCAGCAGGAGCTCGTGTTCTCGCTGCGCGGCCTCAACGGCGCGACGGTGTTCGAGAACATGTTCCGCGTCCCCTTCTCGAAGGCCGAGACGCTCACGCCCGAGGTGCGCACCGCCTGGGCGGCGCGCCGGCTCTACGCGCTCATTGCCGCCTACACGGCAAAGCCCGACCGCGCACTGCTGAAGGAAATGCGCGCCTTCGCGGCGAAGTATCAGATTCCAATCCCCTACGAAAAGGAAATCCGCTAGTTAAGTTAAAAATTAAAAGTTAAAAGTTAAAAATTAAAATTAAAAATTAGAAATTAGAAAGTCGTCACCTCCTTCTGATAGATTACTTAACCACCAACCTTTAACTCTTAACTCTTAACTTTTAATTTTTAAAATGAAATCTAAGTTTAAACTGGTCCTTGCACTGTTTCTGATGGCC
>CAVGKN010000107.1:0-4621 GCA_963629855.1 Lachnospiraceae bacterium | reverse complement strand
TCCTGGACGACGATGCGGCCGGCGCCCATGTTGAGGTGGCCGACTTCGGACGAGCCCTGGTAGCCGTCCGGCAGGCCCACGGCCTCGCCGCAGCAGTCGAGCAGGCAGTGCGGGTAGCGGGCCCGGATCTGGTCGATGACGGGCGTCTTCGCCTCCGCCACCGAATTGCCGTCGGGACGCGCGTTCACGCCCCATCCATCTCGGATGATCAAGACAACTGGTCTCATGATGTTACTGGATTCCTTTCAGAAAAAAGATGAGGAGTACGGCTTCGCCGACGGTCAAGGGCACGGGGGTGAGACCCTAAGATCCTCACCCCCGGCGAAGCGTACCCCTTACGCGGGACAATTAGTACTTGAAGCCTTCACGCAGATACGGCTTGATCAGCGCGTTCGCGGCGGCGCTGTCGAACTGCTGCTTCTTCGTGCACCAGTTGAGCTTGCCCTGCACCCGCTGCGCAATGCAGCCCACGAGGATGCCTTCCATCTGCGGAATCGAGTACTCGATGTCCGAAAAGCAGCGCGAGTGCGTCTGCTCGTAGACCGGGCCAATGCCGTTGATCGCGTCGAGGAACTCGAAGTACTGCCCATCGCCGAAGTTGGACATCTGCACCGTGGTCGCGTTCGCCTCGGAGCGGAACGGAATCCTGTGCGGCACGGCCTTTGCGCCTTCGTGCTTGGTGACGCTCACGAACTTCTTGTCGTCGTTCATGGCGATCGCGCACTGTCCGCCGAGGTCGTCCAGCATGATCACCGCGCCCTTCGAGCCGATGATGTAGCAGCCGGTGTTCGGGATTTTGCCGAAGGTCTTGATGACCTTGCCCATGATGTCCGCGCTCGGCTTGCACGCGCTCTTGCCCGGCTTCGACTCGTCGTAGCCGTCGTACCAGTAGAGATCGACCGCCGGCAGCTTCACGCCCGGGCGCGCCTTCGACAGGCGCTCGCGGTAGGTGAGCTTGACCACGGACTGCGCCGGGTACGCCACGTCGTTCTGCTCCTTGATGCGGATGCACTCGGCGCTCGCCACGTCCGCCAGCTCGAGGCCGCGGAAGGGCATGTTCATCGTGTGGCACGCCATGTCGCCGAACGCGCCGCAGCCGAAGTCGAGGAAGCCGCGCCACGTGAACGAGTGGTACACGTTCTTGCCGAGTTTCCACGGGTCGTATACCTTCGCGTCCTTCTGGTACTGGTCGAGGAACGGACGATCCTTTGCCGTGGCGAGCCAGGCGTTCCAGTCGAGACCCTTGCGGATCGGGTCACCCTTCGCGTGGCCCTTCACGTAGTCCGCCACGCCCTGGCCCTGCGGCCACACGGGGCGGTTCGTCCACACGTGCACTTCCTTGACGTCGCCGAGGATGCCGCTCTGCACGACTTCGGTGCAGCGGCGCACGGAGTCGAGCGAGGAGCCCTGGTTGCCCATCTGGGTGACCACGCCGTTCTCGCGGGCGGTCCTGTTGAAGTAGTCGAGTTCCCACAGCGTGCGCACGAGGGGCTTCTGCACGTAGACGTGGATGCCCATCTTCATCGCCTGGATGGCGACCGGCGCGTGCACGTGGTCCGGCGTCGAAACCGTCATCGCCTCCACGCCGAGCTTCACGCAGTTGTCGAGCAGCTGGCGGTAGTCCGTGTAGAACGGCACCTTGAGCGGATCGAAGTCGAAGCCCGCCGGCAGCTTGCCGGCCTTGCGTTCCTTGGCGATCGACGCGGCGGCCTTCTTGACCTGGTTCGCGTCGGCATCGCACATCGCGACGACTTCGGCGAGCCCGCTTTTGATCATCGGCATCCAGTCCGAATAGCCCTTGCCCATCACACCCACAACGGCGAGACGGATCTTGTGCGACATGAGACCCGCGCGCCGCGGCCCCTTCGCCGCGCAGCATCCCGCCAGCGCGAAGCCGGCCGAAGTCCCCAAAAACGCCCTTCTGCTCAGTTTGAATGACATGTTGTATTCCTTATTCGTGTGTTGCCCCGAAAAGGGGTGTTTCAAGAGTATAGCATATTTTCGCGCCTAGTACGCGAAACCTTTGCGCAGATACGGCTTGATCAGCGCGTTCGCGGCGGCGCTGTCGAACTGCTGCTTCTTCGTGCACCAGTTGAGCTTGCCCTGCACCCGCTGCGCAATGCAGCCCACGAGGATGCCTTCCATCTGCGGAATCGAGTACTCGATGTCCGAAAAGCAGCGCGAGTGCGTCTGCTCGTAGACCGGGCCAATGCCGTTGATCGCGTCGAGGAACTCGAAGTACTGCCCATCGCCGAAGTTGGACATCTGCACCGTGGTCGCGTTCGCCTCGGAGCGGAACGGAATCCTGTGCGGCACGGCCTTTGCGCCTTCGTGCTTGGTGACGCTCACGAACTTCTTGTCGTCGTTCATGGCGATCGCGCACTGTCCGCCGAGGTCGTCCAGCATGATCACCGCGCCCTTCGAGCCGATGATGTAGCAGCCGGTGTTCGGGATTTTGCCGAAGGTCTTGATGACCTTGCCCATGATGTCCGCGCTCGGCTTGCACGCGCTCTTGCCCGGCTTCGACTCGTCGTAGCCGTCGTACCAGTAGAGATCGACCGCCGGCAGCTTCACGCCCGGGCGCGCCTTCGACAGGCGCTCGCGGTAGGTGAGCTTGACCACGGACTGCGCCGGGTACGCCACGTCGTTCTGCTCCTTGATGCGGATGCACTCGGCGCTCGCCACGTCCGCCAGCTCGAGGCCGCGGAAGGGCATGTTCATCGTGTGGCACGCCATGTCGCCGAACGCGCCGCAGCCGAAGTCGAGGAAGCCGCGCCACGTGAACGAGTGGTACACGTTCTTGCCGAGTTTCCACGGGTCGTATACCTTCGCGTCCTTCTGGTACTGGTCGAGGAACGGACGATCCTTTGCCGTGGCGAGCCAGGCGTTCCAGTCGAGACCCTTGCGGATCGGGTCACCCTTCGCGTGGCCCTTCACGTAGTCCGCCACGCCCTGGCCCTGCGGCCACACGGGGCGGTTCGTCCACACGTGCACTTCCTTGACGTCGCCGAGGATGCCGCTCTGCACGACTTCGGTGCAGCGGCGCACGGAGTCGAGCGAGGAGCCCTGGTTGCCCATCTGGGTGACCACGCCGTTCTCGCGGGCGGTCCTGTTGAAGTAGTCGAGTTCCCACAGCGTGCGCACGAGGGGCTTCTGCACGTAGACGTGGATGCCCATCTTCATCGCCTGGATGGCGACCGGCGCGTGCACGTGGTCCGGCGTCGAAACCGTCATCGCCTCCACGCCGAGCTTCACGCAGTTGTCGAGCAGCTGGCGGTAGTCCGTGTAGAACGGCACCTTGAGCGGATCGAAGTCGAAGCCCGCCGGCAGCTTGCCGGCCTTGCGCTCGCCCGCGATCGCGTTCGCGGCGTTCTTGACCTGGCTCGCGTCGGCGTCGCACATCGCGACGACTTCGGCGAGCCCGCTCTTGATCATCGGCATCCAGTCCGAATAGCCCTTGCCCATCACGCCAACCACCGCGAGACGGATCTTGTGCGGCATGAGGCCCGTGCGCCGCGGCCCCTTCGACGCGCAGCATCCCGCCAGCGCGAAGCCGGCCGAAGCCTCCAGGAACGACCTTCTACTCAGGTTGAATGACATCTTGCATTTCCTTGTTCGTGTGATGCCCCGAAACGGGCAATCTCGGAAGTATAGCATATTTCCGCGCCGCCGGTAATGGGTTGCTCAAGTTCGCGCGCGAACTTGAGCAACCCATTACTTGACCGCGCGGGGGGAGATGGTGTAAACTGCCTCCCTGCCGCGCCGCGGGAACATCGGGCGCGGATTCGAGCGGAAAGTAGGACAATGAAGGACGGACAAGATACTTGCAATCGGCGATGCGCGCTTCGCGTGGGCTTGGGCTATGACTCCCATCGGTTCGCGGCGGGCCGACGCCTCGTGCTGGGCGGCGTGGAGATCGCGGGCGCGCAGGGCCTCGCGGGGCACTCCGACGCGGACGTGCTCATCCACGCGCTGATCGACGCGCTGTTGGGCGCGGCCGCGCGCGGCGACATCGGCTCGCATTTCCCCGACACGGATCCCACGTGGAAGGACGCCGACTCGGCGGCGCTGCTCGCGCGCGTGGTGGCCGAGCTCGCCGCGGCGGGCCTCCGCGTGGGCAACGTGGACGCCACGGTGATCTGCGAGACGCCGCGCCTGCGCCCCTACGTGGAGCCCATCCGCGCGCGCCTCGCCGCGCTGCTCGGCGTGGACGTCTCGCGCGTGTCGGTCAAGGGCAAGACGAACGAGCGCATGGACGACGTGGGCGCGGGCGTGGGCATCGCCGTGCACTGCGTGGCGCTCGTGGAGGAGGTCGGCGCATGAGCGCGCGGCACGAACCCGCGGGTGTGGCGTTCCGCCACGTGGAAAAGACGTACGCCGCCGGGCAGCCGCCCGCCGTGGAGGACTTCACGCTTGACGTGCAGCCCGGCGAATTCCTTGTGCTCGTGGGGCCCTCGGGCTGCGGAAAGTCCACCACGCTGCGCATGGTGGCGGGGCTCGAGCTGCCCACGGGCGGCACGATCGCGATCGGCGGACGCGACGTCACGCATCTGCCGCCGAAGGAGCGCGACATCGCAATGGTCTTCCAGAACTATGCGCTCTACCCGCACATGACCGTGCG
>CAVGKN010000106.1:0-4621 GCA_963629855.1 Lachnospiraceae bacterium | reverse complement strand
CCGTCGTGGACCAGTAGTTGCGAAGGTCCTTGTACCGGAACGCGGACGCCAGCGAAACGGGGTTGATCACCTTCTCGGCGGAATGATAGAAGCGATAGCCGTCATACCAGCGCACCAGCTCCGCAAAGCCCTGCTCGTCCGTCCAGCCGTTCGCGTCGGAGAACTCGTGCAACAGACCCGGCATGTACTTCTTCACCTCGTCGTGCGTATAGCCGAAGAGCGTCGCCGTCACAAGCTCCATCGTCATGTCGTTGAGGTTGTTCAGGTCGGAGAAGATCGAGACCTTCGAGAACTTGCTGATGCCCGTGATGAACGCGAAGCGCTGAAGGCCTTCGCACGCCTTGATAACGGAGTAGAATTCCTTGAGCGCATCGCGAAAGGGAAGGACGTCGGGCGTGTTCAGCTTCTTCAGGAGCGGCTTGTCGTATTCGTCGATCAGAAGAACCATCTGCCCGTCTTGCGACTTCGCGGCCAGGTCTTCGATCAGATTGAAGAACGTCGTCGACGGCAGTTTGCCCTTGCGAAGCCGAATCTGGTTCCGATTCGCCTCGCTTGCGAGAATCATATGCAGTTTCTCCGTTAGCCCTTCGACTCGGTCGGGCTGCGCGGTCGAAAGGTCGAGATGCAGAACGGGCCATTTCTGCTCCCAGTCCCAGCGAGGCTCGATGTAGAGTCCCTTGAAGAGGTCTCGGCGTCCCTCGAAGAGCGCGTGGAGCGTCGAGACGGTCAGCGACTTGCCGAAGCGGCGCGGACGCGCGATGAAGAACTGATAGCCGATCGACTTGTCGACGAGCGGCAAGAGCCGATCCGTCTTGTCCACGTACGTGAACCCGTCTTGGATCAGTTTTTTGAACGAGTAGGTGTCTGTCGCCAGTTTCTCCATGTCGTATAGTATACCATAAATTCACACCCTTCGCCCATGAGAATACGGCCGACGCATGAGATGCCTCTGCTCTTGTCCTACGGGACAGAATAGAACAAAAATGCGTCGCCCGTGGGTGACTACGCCTGCTGCTTCACCAGGAGTTGGGAGTTGAGAGTTGGCAGTTACACAAGATTCCAGGCGCGAAGCGGTTCGAGGGGCAGACCCATGACATTCTCGAAGGATCCGCTCCACGAGGCGACCACGCCGTCGGCGGAAAGACCGCCGTCGATATCGTAGGCGCCCGCGCGATCCGTGGGCCTGACGCGCGCCACGTAGGCGGCGATGTCGTCTTCCGTGAGCGCGCGGAACGTCACGCCGGAACGTTCGCACGCCGCGTGCTCCACGCCGGCGGCGTCGCGGTAGGCCACGCCCGTGAACACGGTGTGCGTGCGCCCGGCGAGCTCGCGCAGAAAGACCTTCGCCTCGTCAAGATCCGCGGGCTTGCCATAGATCTTGCCGTTGAACCACACGATCGTGTCGGCCGCAAGCGCGGGCGACGCCGCACAGGCGCGCAGCTTGGCGCGCGCGTTTTCGAGCACGGTCCGCTCGGGGTCGTGCGGAATCGAGACCTCGGGCGCATGGGTGGGCACGACGACGAAGTCCACGCTGTGTTCAGCGAGGATCTTCGCGCGGCGCGGCGACTGCGAGGCAAGCGTCAACGGCATCGTCGATCTCCTGGGGAATTTGAATGGGCAGCGCATGCTCCGCGCCCGGCACCATGGTGACGTGCGCGCGCGGAAAGACCGTCTGCAGGAAGGCGGCGTTCTCCGGCCGCACGATGCCGTCGCGCGCGCTCTGGAAGATGTACACGGGAAACGTGGCGGGCGTGGCGGTGAACACGCGCACGAGATCCGCGCGCACGTCCGACGCCAGCAGAAAGCCGAGCCCGCGCTCAAGATTCTCGGGCGTATCGACCATGTAGGGATTCGGCTTGCCTTCGGGCACGCCGAAGAAGCCCTCGCCGTGCGTGAGCTCGAGGCCCTTGCGCAGCGCGTTGAGCCGATGCTCCGACATGCCAACCCAGCTCGTGGCGGGATCGGCCATCATGCGCGGCGTGGCGGCGAGCAGCACCAGCCCCGCCAGACGCTGCGGAAAGCGGCGTGCGAGGCCGAGCGCCGTGCCGCCGCCCATCGACCAGCCCACGAGGACGATCTTCGCCTCGGGGTCTTCGGCGAACGCCGCCGCCACGCGCCCGTCGAGCTGATCCACGTACGAGAAGAGACGCGCGCCCGGCACGCGCCGCGGGTAGGTGCACAGATCCCAGGCGCGCGGCGAGGCCGCCCAGCCGTTGAGCGTGAACACGCGCGGCGCGGACACGGCGCGACGCGCCCGCGCAAACTCGCGCAGACGCGCCTGCAGATGCGCGAGCTCGCGCCCGCGCCCGCGTTCGTAGTCGCCGTCGGCCATCGCCTAGTTCAGCATGCCGCGGGCCTGCGCGTAGACGTTGTCGACCGTGAAGCCGAACTGCTCCGCCAGCACCTTATAGGGCGCGGACGCGCCGAACGTGTCGAGCGTGACGAAGCGCGTGGTCGCCGAGTTGACCTCGTAGCGGTTCCAACCGAAGCGCACGCCCGCCTCCACGATCACGCGCTTCGCGCACGTGCCCGGCAGCACGCTCTCGCGGTAGCCGAGCGGCTGGCGCTCGAAGAGCTCGCGGCACGGCATCGAGACAACGCGCGAGTGACGCCCCGTTTCAAGCAGACGCTTCGCGGCCTCGATGCAGAGCGACACTTCGCTGCCCGTGGCGAGGAAGAGCACGTCGGGCATCGGGCTCGACTGCCAGATCACGTAGGCGCCCTTCGCGACGTTCTCGGGCGTGACGCCCTCGAGCACGGGCAGGTTCTGCCGACTCGTGAAAAGGCACGAGGGTCCGTCCTTGCGCCGCAGCATCGCCAGCAGACACGCCGCCGTCTCGTTCGCGTCCGCCGGACGGAACGTGAAGATGTTCGGCGTGGTGCGCAGCATGGCGAGCTGTTCCACGGGTTCGTGCGTGGGGCCGTCTTCGCCCACGTAGAACGAATCGTGCGAGAACACCCACATCGACGGCAGATTCATGATGGCCGCGAGGCGCATCGCCGGCTTGCAGTAGTCGCTGAACACGGCAAAGGTCGCGCCGAACGCGCGGTAGCCGCCGTGCGCCACAAGGCCGTTCACGATCGCGCTCATGCCGAGCTCGCGAATGCCCCAGTGGAAGTTGCGACCCGAGAAGTCGCCGGCCGAGACCCAGCCGAACGGCTTGAGCTCCGTCTTGTTCGACGGTCCGAGATCGGCGGAGCCGCCCACGAGGAACGGCACTTCGGCGGCGAGCACGGCCAAGACCGCGCCGCACGCACTGCGCGTGGCGGTGGGCTTGGCGGGATCGAACACGGGCATCTTCGCCTCGAGCTTCTGCGGCAGGATGCCATGCTGCGCGACGTCGCGCGCGGCGGCGAGGTCGGCGTGCGCGGCCGTCCAGTCGCGCAGCGTCTTCTTCCAGCGCAGGTTCATGCGGTGGCACGCCGCGCCACGCTCCTCAAACATGTCGTAGACATCGCCCGGCACCTCAAAGAACTGCTCCGGATTGAAACCGAGATTGCGCTTGAGACCGGCGAGCTCCTCCGCGCCCAGCGGCGCGCCGTGCACGGCGTTCGAATCCTGCTTCGTGGGGCAGCCGAGGCCGATGTGCGTCTTGGAGATGACGAGCGTGGGCTGGCCCACGACCTTGCTCGCCTTGCGCAGCGCGCGGTCGATCGCGTCGAAATCGTGCCCGTCGCACTCGAACACCTTCCAGCCATAGGACTCGAAGCGCAGACGCGTGTTGTCCGAAAGAGCGAGATCGGCCGCGCCCTCGATCGTGATGTTGTTCGAGTCGTAGATGAGGCAGAGCTTGTCGAGCTTGAGCGTACCCGCGAGCGAGCACGCCTCGTGGGAGATGCCCTCCTCCAGATCGCCGTCGCCGCAGAACACCCACGTGCGGTGATCCGAGAGCGGTTCTTCGCCGGTCACGTTCCAGCGCGCCGCGTCGAGTTTCTCCGCAATTGCCATGCCCACGCCCATCGCGATGCCCTGGCCGAGTGGACCCGTGGTCACTTCCACGCCCGGCAAGAGTCCGCGCTCGGGGTGGCCCGCGCAGCGGCTCTCGAGCTGACGGAACGTCTTGAGCTCGTCGAGCGTGAGATTGCCCGTGCCCGAGAGGTGCAGCAGGGAGTAGAGAAGCGACGAGCCGTGGCCGCCCGAGAAGACGAGCCGGTCGCGGTTCGCCCACGCCGGATCCTTGGGATCGAAGGCAAGGAACTTCAGCCAAAGCGAGGTGGCCACGTCGGCAAGGCCCAGCGCGACGCCCGGGTGGCCGCTCTTCGCCTGCTCCACCATGTCCGCCGCCAGGCAGCGGATCGTGTCCGCCGCGAGTTTCATTTGTTCATTCGTAAGTTTCATAGGTCAAAGAAGTATACCACATTTTCTCCGCAGGCGCAGACTACGACGCAACGCGGATGTCATCAATGTCGGAAACGCCGGCGGCGAGCATCACGAGGCGGTCGACGCCGAGCGCCACGCCGCCCGCAGGCGGCATGAACTGCAAAAGGCGCAGAAATTCCTCGTCGAGCGGGTAGTCCGCCTCGCCGAGCGCGCGGCGTTCGGCGCGCGCCGCCTCGAAGCGCCGCCGCTGCTCCGCCGCGTCCGTGAGTTCCGTGAAGGCGTTGGCGAGCTCGAGACCGT
>CAVGKN010000105.1:0-4693 GCA_963629855.1 Lachnospiraceae bacterium | reverse complement strand
CGAAGACCTCAAGAAGCGTCTCATCCGCTCCATCGGCGACCCGATGATCCGCTTTCGCGAAGACCCGGTGCGCATGATGCGCGCAGTCAAGTTCGCCTCGCGCCTCGACTTCAAGATCGAGCGCGGCACGGAGAAGGCGATCCGCAAGCTGCACGCGAACATCCTCACCGCCTCGGTGCCGCGCCTCTGCGAGGAAGTGTTCCGTCTCTTCCCCTACGGCACAAGCGAGAAGGCGTTCCGCATGATGTACGACTTTGGCCTGCTCGGCGACCTGCTGCCGGAGCTCGCCGCGTTCATCGACCGCGACGGCGGCAAGGACTCCGCCACGTGGAAGTACCTCTCGGTGCTCGACCGCTACGAGAAGGCGATGAAGGAGCAGGGCATCGACGTGGCAAACGGCGTGCGCGTGGCGGCGCTCTACGCGGCGATGGTGCGGGCGAATCCCGGCCGCGCCCGCGACGTGATCGGCACGATGGCCAAGCGCCTGCGCATCCCCAAGGCCACGTACTTCACGGCCGTGCTTATGCTCGATTCCGTGAAGCGCCTTTCGCAGCCGCCACAGAAGGGCCGCCGCCGCTTCGTGCACAACCGCGACTTCCCCGACGCGCTCGACTTCAACCGCATCGTGGCGCGCGCGGAAGGCCGCGACGAAAAGATTCTGGATCAATGGGACCGCATCTCCCGTCAAACCTGTCAAGAACAAGGCAAAGAAAATCATGAGTGAAGAGAACAAGACCCCCGAAGAACACCTGCCCTCCATCGTGAAGGCGGCGCCCGAACTGCTCCCCGTGTGGGACTGGTGGGTGAAGGAAGGAAAGTCCACGGTGACGATGCTGCTCGTGGCGGCCGTCGTCGTGGCGGGGTTCTACGCCGGGCGCAACTGGCTGCGCGGCCGCGACGCCGCCGCCAACCAGGCGCTGGTGAACGCCTTTGCGGTGGACGAGCTGGAGACGGCCGTCTCCGACTACGGTTCCACGAAGGTCGGCGACGCGCTGTGCCTGCGCCTCGCGAAGGGCTACTACGACGCCGGGCGCTATGACGACGCGCTCGCCGTCTACGACACGCTCGCCGGCAAGGCCGACGCCGCGTTTGCGGACATCGCCGCCGTCGGCCGCGCCTACGCGCTCGAAGGCCAGGAGAAGTACAAGGAGGCCGGCGAGGCGTTCGCTGCGTTCGCCGAGGCGAATGCGAAGTCCTACCTGCTGCTGACCGCGCAGCTCGGCGCCGCGCGCTGCAAGGCGCTCGCGGGCGACAAGGACGGCGCCGCCAAGGACTTCGACGCGCTCAAGGCCGCCGCGAAGGACGAACTCGCCAAGGCGCGCATCGAGCGCATGGCCGACGCCGTGAAGCGCCACGACCCCGCCCGCGCCGCCCACTCCCTCTTCGACGCCGCCAACGCCGCCGCCGAGGCCGTGAAGGCCGACGCCAAGCCCGCCGAAAAGCCCGCAGAGGCCAAGCCCGCCGAGGCGAAGCCCGCGGAAGCCAAGCCCGCGGAGGCGAAGCCGGCGGAAGCCAAGCCCGCCGAGGCGAAGCCCGCGGAAGCCAAGAAGTAAGCGGAGCCGCGTTGTGCTCACCCGTCTGGCAGTCCGGAATCTGGCCATCGTCGAATCGGCGGACGTCGAATTCGGCGAGGGCCTGAATGTCATCACGGGCGAGACGGGCGCGGGCAAGAGCGTGCTCATGGGCGCGCTGGAGCTCGTGCTGGGCGCGCGGGCCGACGCCTCGACCGTGCGCGACGGCGCGAAGGAAGCGCGCATCGAGGCCGAATTTTCCGTGCCGGGCGTGGTGGACGCCTTTCTCGAAGAGGCGGGCCTGCCGCCGTGCGAGGACGGCGCGCTGCTCGTGCGCCGCACGATCGCCGCGGGCGGCGGCGGCCGCGTGCACGTGAACGACGCCGCCACCACGGTGCAGACGCTCCGCGCGTTGGGCAAACTGCTCGTGGACGTCCACGGACCGAACGATCATCAGTCCCTGCTCGAAGAACCCTTTCAGCGCGGCGTGCTCGACGCCTACGGACGTCTCGACACGGCCGCCTACGGCGCGGCGTGGACGCACCTCGCGGACTTGCGCGCGCAGCGGGCCGCCCTCCAGGGCGATGCCGGCGAAGAGGAATGCGCGCGCCTGCGCGACACGGTCGAGGAGCTCGACGCCGCGCAGCTGACGCCCGAGGACGACGACGAACTGCCCGCACGCCACGCCGCCGCCGCGCACGCCGCCGAGATCCTCGACTGCGCCAACGCCGCCACGGCCGCGCTCTCGGAGGCGGACGACTCCGCCGCCGCGGCGCTCATCGGCGCGGGGGCGCGCGTGCGCGAGATGGCGCGCTACCACGAGGCCGCGGCCGCGTGGGCCGAGCGCATCGAGCGCGTGACGCTCGACGTGCAGGAACTTTCCCGCGACATCGCCGATTCCGTGTCGCGCCTCGACGCCGACCCCGAGACGCTGCAGGCGCTCGACGACCGGCTCTCGCTCGTGCAGAAGCTCAAGCGCAAGTACGGCCGCGCCGACGTGGCCGGGCTGCTCGCACTGCGCGAGCAGCGGGCGCAGCGGCTCGCCGACCTCGAAGGACGCGAAGAGCGCCTCGCCGCGCTCGCGGGCGAAATCGCGGCGGCGGAGGAGGCCGTGCGCGCGGCGGGCGCCACGCTCACGGCCGCGCGCGCCAAGGCGGGCGCGCAGCTCGGCCGCGCGATCACGCGCGAGCTGCACGGGCTCGGCTTCCTCAAGGCCGGCTTCGACGTGGCGCTCGTGGCGCACGCGCCGGACGCGACCGGCTGCGACGCGGTGGATTTCCAGTTCGCGCCGAACCCGGGCGAACCCGCGCGGCCGCTGCGCGAGATCGCGTCCACGGGCGAAATCGCGCGCGTGATGCTCGCGGTGAAGACCGTCGTGGCGGAGCACGACGCGATCCCCGTGCTCGTGTTCGACGAAATCGATTCCAACATCGGCGGCGAAGTGGGGCGGGCCGTGGGCGAGAAGCTGCGCACGGTGGCGCGCCACCACCAGGTGATCGCCATCACGCACCTGCCGCAGAGCGCGGTGTACGGCGCGCGGCACTTCGCCGTGGCCAAGGCCGTCTCCGGTGGCCGCACGCGCTCGACGATCCGCGCGCTCGAAGGCGACGACCGCGTGGCGGAAATCGCGCGCATGCTCGGCGGCTCCTCGCTCACCTCCGTGGTGGACCAGCACGCGCGCGAGCTCGTGGCGATGGCCGCCGAGACGAAGACGGAGAACGACGCTTTTTCAACTCAACCGCGCACCCGCAAGGGGCGCACCAACCAGAAAGACAAGACATGAAGAAGATGACGATGCTCGCGCTCGGCGCGGCGCTCGCGGTCCTGTGCGGCTGCGGCAAGCAGGACAACACCCTCAAGATGATCACCGAGGCGACCTTCCCGCCCTATGAATTCCTGCGCGGTCAGGAGATCGTGGGCATCGACGTGGAGATCTGCCGCGCCGTGGCGCAGAAGCTCGGGCGTCCCTTCCAGGCCGAGACGGTGGACTTCGACTCCGTCATCCCCGCCGTCATCAGCGGCAAGGCCGACCTCGCCGCTGCCGGCATCACGATCACGGAAGACCGCAAGAAGAACGTGGACTTCTCCATCCCCTACGTGAAGACGGGCATCGTGGTGATCTACAAGAAGAGCAATCCCTTCAAGGATCCGGCGCAGCTCAAGGGCAAGAAGATCGGCGTGCAGAGCGGCACGACCTCCGAGACCTACGTGCTCGAGCAGCTCAAGCAGGAGCCCGAGCGCGCGAAGTCGCCGGCCGAGGCCGTGGCGGCCCTCAAGAGCGGCCGCGTGGAGTTCGTGATCGCCGACATCGACCCCGCCAAGAACTGCGTGAAGGGCGAGGCCGATCTCGCGCTGTCGGACTTCATCACCTCCGAGGAATACGCGGTCGCGATCAAGAAGGGCCGGCCCGAGCTGCTCAAGGCGATCAACGACACGATCACGGCGGCCAAGGCCGACGGACGCCTCGCGAAGTGGATCGCCGAGTTCACGGCCGAGAGCGACAAGCTGAAGGACAAGTAAGCGATGCTGCAGTCCCTGCTCGACGACTTCAATCTGTGCTTCATCAAGAATGGGCGCTACGAGTACCTGCTGAGTGGTCTGGGCGTCACGCTCGAGGTCGCGCTGTTCGCGATCGCGCTGGGGCTGTTCATCGGGTTTGTCGTGGCGGTGATTCGCTCCAGCCACGACAAATACGGGTTCTTCCCGATCCTGAACCTCGTCTCGAAGGTCTACCTCACGATCATCCGCGGCACGCCGATGGTGGTGCAGCTGCTGATCACGTACTACATCATCCTGCGGTCGGTCGACTCGAAGGTGCTCATCGCGATTCTCGCCTTCGGCATCAACTCGGGCGCGTACCAGGCGGAGATCATCCGCGCGGGCATCGTCTCGATCGACCCGGGCCAGATGGAGGCCGGGCGCGCGCTGGGGCTCTCGTACTGGGCCACGATGCTGCGCGTCATCCTGCCGCAGGCGATCCGCAACGTGCTGCCGGCCCTCGGCAACGAATTCATCGTGCTGATGAAGGACACGTCCATCGTGGGCTACATCGCGCTGATCGACCTCGCCAAGGGCGGCGACATCATCCGCTCGCAGACCTATTCGGTCTATCTTCCCTACCTCACCGTCGCGGCGATCTACCTCCTGCTCGTGATGACGTTCACGTGGCTGCTCGGCAAGCT
>CAVGKN010000104.1:0-4753 GCA_963629855.1 Lachnospiraceae bacterium | reverse complement strand
GACGAAGCTCGGCTTCTCGCCGGAGCAGCTCAACGTCACGGTCTTCCGCGGCGAAGGCAAGGAAGGCGACGAGGGCTACATCCCCGCCGACGAGGAGGCCGTCCAGATCTGGAAGTCGCTCGGCATTCCCGACGAGCGCATCTTCCGTCTGCCGCGCGAGGACAACTGGTGGGGCCCGGCGGGCACGACCGGTCCGTGCGGTCCCGACACCGAGATGTTCATCGACACGGGCAAGCCGAAGTGCGGGCCCGACTGCCATCCCGGCTGCCATTGCGGCAAGTACATCGAAATCTGGAACGACGTCTTCATGCAGTACAACAAGAACGAGGAAGGCAAGTTCGTTCCGCTCGGCCGCCACAACGTGGATACGGGCATGGGCGTGGAGCGCACGATCTGCATGATGAGCGGCGCGCCCACCGTCTACGACACCGAGATCTTCGCGCCGATCATGGCCGCGATCGACGAGCTCCGAAAGGACGGGGGCGGCGCCCCCGAACCCCTGGCCATCGATGAAAAAGATCTTCTTAAGGCCCGTCGCGTCATCGCCGACCACATGCGCACGGCCACGTTCATCCTGTGCGACCCGAAGGGCGGCGTGAAGCCCGGCAACATTGGCGCGAACTACGTGCTGCGCCGCCTCATCCGCCGCGCCGTGCGCTTCGGCCGCATGATCGGCATCGCCCCGGGCTTCACGCCGAAGCTCGCCGAGGTCGTGTGCGCGAAGTACCACCACATCTACCCCGAGCTCGAGGTCAACCTCGCCACGTGCCGCGCCGACCTCGAGGCCGAGGAAAACCGCTTCAACGCCACGCTCGACAAGGGCGAGGCCATGTACCGCAAGGTCGCCGAGCAGCTCAAGCTGCACAACCAGACGCAGATCGGCGGCAAGACCGCGTTCAAACTCTACGACACCTTCGGCTTCCCGCTCGAGATGACGTGCGAAATGGCCGAGAAGGACGGCCTCACGGTCGACCGCGCCGGCTTCGACGAGGCCAATCGCAAGCACCAGGAACTCTCCCGCACCACGAGCGCGGGCGCGTTCAAGGCCGGCCTGCAGGACAACTCCGCCGTCGTCACGCGCATGCACACGGCCACGCACCTCCTCCACGCCGCGCTGCACAAGGTGCTCGGCCCCACGGCGAACCAGAAGGGCTCGAACATCACCGCCGAGCGTCTGCGCTTCGACTTCACGTGGCCGGAGCCGATGACCGCCGAGCAGAAGGCCGAGGTCGAGAAGCTCGTCAACGAATGGATCGCCGAGGGCATCCCCGTCACGAAGAAGATGACGACGGTGGAAGAGGCCAAGGCCGAGGGCGCGATGGCGCTCTTCGGGTCGAAGTACGGCGACCAGGTGTCGCTCTACACGATCGGCGACGTGTCGAAGGAAATCTGCTGCGGGCCGCACGTGGAGAACACGAAGGAGCTCGGCAGCTTCAAGATCCTCAAGGAGCAGAGCTCCTCGGCCGGCGTGCGCCGCATCAAGGCCGTGGTCGGAAACCTCTCGTGATGAACCGGGACCGGGATCTGCTGGCGGCGCGCTACGAGGACTACGTGGCGACGTTCCGCGTGGCGGGCGCGCTGCCGCCGATGATGGCGCTCAAGCGCGTCCACACGCAGAAGGTCGTGGAGAACGCGCGCCTCATCGCCGTCGGCGAGGGGTTCGACCCGCTCGCCGCCGCGCTGGGCGAGGCGGCCGCGCTGCTGCACGACACCGGCCGCTACGAGCAGCTGCGCCGCTACAACACGTTCCGCGACGCGGACTCCGTGGACCACGCCGTCTTCTCGCACGACATCGTGGCCGAGAAGGGCTGGCTCGACGACCTGCCCGCCTACGCGCCGTACCGCGAGACGATCCTCACCGCCGTGCTCGTGCACAACCGCCGCGACATCCCGGCCGACCTCGACCCCCTCACGCGCACGGTGGCGAACACGGTGCGCGACGCGGACAAGCTCGACATCTTCCGCGTGCTCGAAGACCAGATCGCCACGACCGACTGGCGCCACGACTGTGCGGCGTTCTGGAATCTTCCCACGCAGGCGCGGCCCAATCCCGCCGTGCTCGCGGCCATCCGCGACGGCCGTCCCGTCGATTATCAGAACATCGCCTCGCTGGCGGACTTTGTGCTCATCCAGGTGGGCTGGATGGTGTCGGGGCTCGTCTACGCGACCTCGCGCCGGCTGTGCGCCGCGCGCGGCCATCTCGCGTTCCGCCGCGATTTCCTGCACCGGCTCACCGACGATCCCGCCATCGACGAGATCTGCGCGCTGGTGCCCACCGCATGAAGCCTCTGCACGTCATCGTCACGGCGGGGCCCACGCGCGAGTTCCTCGATCCCGTGCGCTTCCTCTCCAATCCCTCCACGGGACGCATGGGCTTTGCCGTGGCGCGCGCCGCGCATCGCGCCGGCTGCGCCGTTACGCTCATCGCGGGCCCCGTGGCCCTGCATACGCCCGCGGGTGTCAAGCGCGTGGACGTCGTTTCCGCGCGCGACATGCTCGCCGCCGTGCGCGCGGCCCTTGCGGAGGTGGACGCCGCGCACGTGCCCTGCCTCGTGATGACGGCGGCGGTGGCGGACTGGCGTCCGGCGACGTGCGCCGCGCGCAAGCTCAAGAAGGGCGAGATGTCCGGCACGCTCGCGCTCGTGCGCAACCCCGACATTCTCAAGACGCTCGACGACGACCTGCGGCGCGCCGCCGCGCCGCGCTGCGCAATCCGCATCGGCTTTGCCGCCGAGACGGGCGCGCCCGCCGCCGAGGCCGCGCGCAAGTGCCGCGAAAAGGGGCTTGACCTCGTGGTGGGCAACGACGTCACGGCGCCGGGCAGCGGCTTCGGCGTCGCCACGAACCGCGTCACGTTCGTATTCCCCAACGGCGCGGTCGAGCCGCTGCCGCTGCTCTCGAAGGACGCCGTGGCGCGGCGCATCCTCGCCGTGGCGCGGCGGCTCGCGGCGGAGGCGTCATGACGCGGCCGTACGTGGGGCGTCTCGCGCCGTCGCCCACGGGGGCCCTGCATCTCGGCAACGCGCGCACGTTCCTGATCGCCTGGCTGCGCGCGCGGTCGCAGGGCGGCACGGTGATTCTGCGCATGGAGGATCTCGACCATCCCCGCGACAAGCCCGGCGCCGCGCAGGCCGCCCTCGACGATCTGCGCTGGCTGGGGTTTGACTGGGATGCCGAATACGTGCAGAGCGCGCGCACGGCGCACTACCGCGACGCGCTCGCGCGTCTGCACGCGGCGGGATGCGTGTATCCCTGCATCTGCTCGCGGCGCGACGTGGAGCACGCGCAGTCCGCGCCTCACGCGGGTGAACAGCTCTTCTATCCCGGCACGTGCCGCGGCCGCTTCGCGACGTGGGCCGAGGCCGCGGCCGCGCTGGCGGGCACGGGGCGCCTCCCGTGCTGGCGCTTCCGCGTGCCCGACGGCACGGTGGTGCGCTTCGACGACGCCTTCGCCGGGCCGTTCGCGCAGGACGTCTCGCGCACGCTCGGCGACTTCCCCGTGGCGCGCGCGGAGAATGGCGCGGGCTACACGCTCGCCGTTGCGGTGGACGACGCGGCGATGGGCGTGACGGAAGTCGTGCGCGGCGACGACTTGCTCGCCGCCACGCCCGCGCAGCTGCTCCTCTTCCGCGCGCTGGGGCTGGAGCCGCCCGCCTACTGCCACGTGCCGCTCGTGGTCGGGCCCGACGGCAAGCGCCTCGCGAAGCGGCATGGCGACACGCGCCTCGCGGCGTTCCGCGCGGCGGGCGTGCGGCCGGAGGAGATCCTCGGCCGCCTCGCCGCCACGTGCGGCTGGGGCGACGGTGCGCCCGTTTCCCTGCGCGACCTGCTGCCGCGCTTCACGCTCGCCACGCTTCCCCACGCGCCCGTTGTCTGGAGGTCGCCCGATGACCGTTGACGACCTCCCCGAAGTCGACCGCCTGCTGCGGCGGGAGTTTCGCGCGCACGCCTCGCCCATCATCGAGCTCGTGCAGGCGCAGACGCGCGATCCGTTCTGCGTGCTCGTGGGCACGATCCTCTCCGCGCGCACGAAGGACGCCTGCACGGCCGGCGCCGTGCGCCGCCTCTTCGCCGCCGCCGCGCATCCGCCCGCCTTCACGCCCGCCGATCTCGAACGCCTTTCGCAGGCGGAGATCGAGCGGCTCATCTACCCCGTGGGCTTCTTCCGCGACAAGGCGCGCCATCTCAAGGCGCTGCCCGGCGCGCTGCGGGAGAAGTTCGGCGGCGCGCTGCCCCGCACCGTGGAGGCGCTCTGCGAACTGCCGGGCGTGGGCCGCAAGACGGCGAACCTTACCGTCGCCGTGGGCTTCGACCTGCCGGCGATCTGCGTGGACGTTCACGTGCACCGCATCTCGAACCGCCTCGGCCTCGTGCGCACCCGCACGCCGCTGGAAACGGAGATGGCCCTGCGCCGTCTTCTGCCCGTGAAGTACTGGAAGACCTGGAACTCGCATCTCGTCTCGTTCGGACAGACGCGCTGCGCCCCGCGCAACCCCCGCTGCGCCGACTGCCCCCTCGCCGCCTTCTGCCCCTCGCACGCAAAATAACGATCTGCGGCGGCTGGAGATGGGGGCGGAAACGGCGCGGAAATGCCGCTGTGCACGGCTTGCGCAGTCGTGCGCGAGGCCCTGCGCCCTTTCTGGGAGATGAGCCTCACGGAGTGGATCGTGGCGGGCGGCAAGGTGCGCGGCATCGCGGGGCGGCGTGGTCACGACGCTCTACGAGCGCGTGGACGGGCGCGTCTACGTGACCG
>CAVGKN010000103.1:0-4777 GCA_963629855.1 Lachnospiraceae bacterium | reverse complement strand
TCGAAGAGAATGTTCATGCACTTCGCCGTCAATTCGTTCTCAGACATCTTCATTTCGATTCTCCCTTATAAAGTCAATAGGTGACGCAACACGGACAGATGTCTGCCCCTGCGCCTTGCGAATAAAGCCGTCGTCCGTCGTCAGAAGCCAGTCGCACTCCGCCGCCTCCGCAGAAGCCAGATGCATGGCGTCCTTCGCCTTGATTCCAATCTGCTTGAGCTCTTCCGTGCGCTCAAGAACTACGTCCGTCAACTCGACGTTCTCGAAAGCCAGCGGACGCCACCTCAAGATCGCCGTCCGCCGCTTGATTGACGGATTGAACGAAACCTCATAGTCGAGAATATCCGACCAGACGAACTCAACGCGCCCAGTCGCCATCAGGAACTGAACGGCCAGTTTCGCCATGGTCTCAATCTGAATCCGCGTCTGATTCTGCGGATCAAATGGCCTGTTATAGCAACAGTTGTCAAGATAGACTCGCATAAGATGATGAAAATTATACCATAAAATCAGTCGTCGCGGCGGGCGAAATTCTTATCACCCCAGTCGCACCCCTTTCGGGATTTTCCGACCCCTTGTCCTAACGCGCTTGTGAGCCGCGTCGCTTTGGGTTACTCGATGGGGCCCCAGCGATGGGTGAAGGGCCAGAACACGCCGCCCGCGCAGCCGCGCAGATTGCGCGCGGGCACGGGGCCCCAGTAGCGGCTGTCGTAGCTTGAAGGCGAATTGTCGCCGCAGGCGTAGTACTCGTCCGCGCCGAGCGCGACGGTGTCGGTTTCGTCCACGAGCGTACGGCCGGGCGTGCGGTAGTCGTCGCGACCCGAGACCATGTAGCCGGCGTAGGGGTATTCCTTCGCGTGCCACTTCTCGTGGTTCTGGATCTGCGCGATGCGGCGCGGCGTCCTCGGCATCTCGCCATTGACGTAGAGATGGCCGCCCTTGATCTGCAGCGTCTCGCCGGGCGTGCCAGTCATGCGCTTGATGTAGTGTGTGCCCTGCTGCAGCTTGGCGATGCCCGTGGTGGAGAACACCATCACGTCGCCGCGCCGCGGATGGCGGAAGTTCCAGATCCAGCGATTGACGAAGAGGAAGTCGCCCGTCGCCACGAAGCCGTTCCAGAGCGGCTGGCCTGCGCGCACGTGCTCGCCCGGACGCAGCCCGTTGGGCAGCTGGAAGAGTCCCGAGCGATAGGGGCCGTCGCCCGTCTCGGCGGGATGCAGCACGTCGGTGGGCACGAGCATCGGCGCGCTCGTGGCGCCCGTGGCGCCGTTGACGATGCGCATGTCGTAGTGGCCGGTGTTCGTGGGCTTGAAGACAAGCGTGCCGGAGAACGGCGCCCGGAAGTCCGTGTACATCTTGCCCGTGACGAGCCACTTGGCCCACTTGAGCGGCGTCTTATCCCACACCGTCGCCTGCGCGGGGCTGCACGCCTCGGAGTGGTTGCCGTAGAGCGTGGGCTGCATGGAGCCGGTGGGGATGTTGAATGGCTCGTAGAAGTAGGCGCGGAACGCCATGGCCACGGAGATCGACACCACGAGGATGTCGAGCCACTCGCGCCCGGCGGCAAAGGGCTTCGGCGGATCGAGCGCGGCGAGCAGCGGTTTGCACGCCTCCGCATCCTGCGCCGTCCACGCCGCGCGCAGACGCGCCATCTCCTCGCCGTGATCGCCGCCCGCCCGATAGGCCGGCAGGTCTTCGTAGGAGAGGAGGAACGTCTGCGCCGCGCCGAGTACGGCCTTGGTCTCCTTGCGCGTACGCGCCTTCTTGGAGAACGGCACCACGCCGCAGCAGAGCGACCACAGGCACCAGAGCAGAAAGCCCGCGCCGCCCACGGTCAGAATCGAACAGAAGGTTTCGGAAATTGGCATGGCGAGTAGTATAGCACAGAAAGGGAATCACTGCGCGGCAGGTGCGCGGCGCAGCACGAAGACGGCGAGACCCAGCGTGGCGAGGAGCGAGACGAGGCCGAGCGCCGTGGACGTGGTGAACGGCGGCAGCGGCTCCTTCGTCGCCGTGTGCGGGTCGAGGACTTCCACGAGGTAGAGGCTCGGATTGCCGAGATAGTTCGCAAGCGGCACGAGGCTGCCGCGGCGCACGGCCTCCTTGACCTGCGCGTTGCCGAAGTCCGCGCGGTTGAGCACGCTGAAGTGCATGCCGCCGTTGATCTGGCGCACGCGATGCAGATCCACGGGGGCGCAGTAGAGGCGATCCACGCGCGCGAGGTCGGCCGCGCCGACCAGCACGAGCGCGCCCACGAGCAGCGCGCCGCGCGCGCCGTGCAGGAACGGCAGACGGCGCAGGGCGTCGATGCCGAAGCCGGCAAGCACCACGAGCGCGAACTCGGTGAGATGATGCCACTTCACCGGACCGCGCAGCAGATCGCCCAGCGGCAGCGCGAAGACGAGGCGGTAGAGCGGCTCGAAGTGCCGCCCGAAGGAGAGCAGCAGGCACGTGACGGCCACCGCCGCGAAGAACCACGTGTCGCGGCGGCGGAAGTCGAGCACGAGCGCGGCGAGCGCGAGCAGGCCCGTGACGAGGCCCACGTAGAGCGAATGCTGGCGGTAGTTGCCTCGGGGCGCGTCTTTGGGGCGGCCGAGCGCGCCCGTGTAGGGCTTCACGCCGGTATTGAGGCGCGTGCCGATCGAAAGCACGAGCGGGCAGCTCGTGTCGCCGTTCACGCGCGGCACGAAGAACTCCGCCACTTCGTTCGGCGGCAGCGACCAGTTCGTGGTGAAGATCCAGCGCTTCTCGGCGTCGTCGCTCGCGGCGGCGGTCTTGGCGGAGAGCGTCTCGCCTTCCTGGATCTGCTTCTTGCGCGCGGCGAGGTCGTGCGTGAGCGCCGAATGGAAGCTCGCGCCGCCGATCGCGAAGAGCGCGGCCGCGGCGAGCAGCATGCCCTTCCACGGGAGCGCGCGCGCGTTGACGCAGCGCCAGATGAAGTAGGCCCCCGTGAGCAGGGTGAAGAAGAGCCAGAGATCCGGCTGGTAGAAACTGCCCCAGGCCACGCACGCGCCGAGCAGCAGCCAGTGCCGCGCGCGATTCCCCATGACGGCGCGATCCACGAGCCCGAAGGCGAACACGCCATACGTCATCCAGCAGAACCAGCCCGCATGGCCCGCCGAGAAGAGCGACGCCCAGTAGCCGCAGAAGGCGAGCAGCAGCCCCGCGCCGTAGGCGGCGAGATGCGAGAGCCCGCGCCCGCGCAGGAAGTAGGCAAGGCCCAGCCCCGCGCAGTAGAGGGCGGAGGCGTACTTCAGCTCCTGGCACGCATAGGGCGAAACGAAAAGGCCTTCCCACAGCACGTCGCTCGGAATGAACTTGCCCGAGGCGAGGAACTTGCGGAAGACGGCCTCCAGCGTGTCCAGGTAGTTCACGGAGTGCGTGATGGCGTTATCCGGCATCACGGGCGCGACGTCGGGCGACCAGGTGCCCCAGAAGAGGTAAGCCACGAGCACGGCGAACGTGCCCGTGAAGGCGAGGAAGGCCTTCGTGCCGGCGGAGAAGGCGTTGAATTTCTTCAAGAAGTCCATTTTCGAAAGTCTACCAAAGAGAAGAACGCAAGCCCCGTTTTCACGGCGCTCGTGAAGATCACTTCTCGACGAAGTCGGTGCGCGAAACCTTCATGAGCTTCGAGAAGTCCTCCCAGCTCTCACCCTCGACCTTGCCCGTCCAGAACTTCTGGCCGAGCGTCTGAATCGCGGGGAAGATGCGATCCCAGCTGCCCTTCTCATCGCAGCTCTTTTCCCAGTAATCATGCCAAATCGCGAACTTGCCGCCCATGAGCTGCGGGTGGTCGGCGGGGATCTTGAAGCCCTTGCCACACTCATTCGGCTCCCAGTTGTTGTAGAGGCGCTGGAGGTCCAGATAGTCATGGTAGTATGTGGTAACTTTCTGCGGAACGATGTAGACGAGCCCGTCGGGGATCGAGATGAGCGAGTAGCCCGCGTCCAGAGCCTCCTGCGGCTGGTAGTAGGGATTGTGCCAGATGTCGACGATGATGTCTCTGCTCGCCTTGACGGGCGTCGATCCCTTCGCGTGCGTCAGCGCCCCCCACATGCACACCTTGCCCCCCATCTTCTCGACGGCCTTGATCATGCGGTCGGTGTAGGCGCGAAACGGCTCGGCCGCCGCGCGCGAGTACTCGTCCGTGCCGATGTGGAAGTAGCGGTTTGCGAAGACGGGATCGGGTCCGGTCAAATACTCCGCAATCACCTCCGTCATCTTCTCGACGCATTCGTCCAGCCTGTTGACGAGGTCGAGATGATCCCTGCCGTACGTCGCGCTTCCGAGGCCGAAGGCGCGGTCGAAGCAAAGCGAATGCGCGGGCGCGTCGATCTCGGGGATCACCGTGACGCCGAGCGTCTCGCAGTACTTGATGAAGTCGCGGAAATCCTTCTTCGAGTAGAAGCCGTCCTTTGACGTGAGCTGCGGGAACTTCTCGCTCTCGAGGCGAAAGGCCACGGGCGCCGTCGCCGGGTCGGCCTTCTTCCAAATCGAGCCATCATTCAGGTGAAGGTGGAGGACGTTCATCTTGTAGTAGCTCATCGCCCGCGCCGTGCGCTTCAAGAAGTCGAGCGAGTGGAACTTGCGCGCGGCATCGAAGACAAGCCCGCGCATGCGATACTTGGGCTTGTCGACGATCGTGCCGCACGGAATCTTCTCGCCGCGCCTCGCCGCATCCTTCAGCTGCGCGAGCGTTGCCTTCGCGCGGACGAGCCCGATCTTGCCGCCCGCCTCGATCTCGATCTCGCCGCGCTCGATCTCCATCTCATAGCCC
>CAVGKN010000102.1:0-4787 GCA_963629855.1 Lachnospiraceae bacterium | reverse complement strand
AACAGCTGGGGACTCTACGACATGCACGGCAACGTGTGGGAGTGGTGCCTCGACTGGTATGCGGTGGACATCACGAGGCTTGGTGGTGCGGTGAACACGACCGCAGGGTCGGCTCGTGTACTTCGGGGCGGGAGCTGGGGCTTTGCCGCCTGCTACTGCCGCGCTGCCCGACGCTTCGGTGACTACGCACCCACCTCCCGCAACTTCCACTTCGGCTTCCGGCTTGCACTTCCGGCCGACCCCGCAGGACACCTGTCCAAGTAGAAGCGGCACGCCAACGCCAACCTTGCCGAATGGTCATTCTGGCACAAGGTTGGCGACACGGCGCGGGTGTAGACTGGGAAGCCATGAAAACTGCCCGAAACAGCTTCGTCGTTCTGCTGGCCGCGCTCGCGCTCGCGCGCCTCGCGGTCATGATCGCCACGCCGGTCTTCGATCCCTCCGAAGGCCGCTACGCCGCCATCTGCGCGAACATGGCGGAATCGGGCGACTTCCTCGTGCCGCGCTTCATCCACGACGGCGTGTTCCAGAGCTTCGACGGCAAGCCGCCGCTGCTGTTCCAGACGGGCGGCCTCTTCTGCCGCGCACTGGGCCGCACGGAACTCGCCGTGCGTCTGCCGCCGTTTCTCGCCGCCGCCGCGCTGCTCGGCTTTCTCTTCTACACGCTGCGCCGGCTGCGGCCCGACGACGGCGGCGCGGCGGCCCGCCTCGCCGGGATCGCGTGCGCAACCTCCGTGGCGTTCTACGCGACGGCGGGCTTCTGCATGACGGACATCCTGCTCATGTGCTGCGTGGGCGGCGCGCTGCTGCTGGAAACCTGCTTCATCCAACGGCCGAGCCCCTGGACGTCACGCGCGATCTTCGCGCTGCTCGGCCTCGGCATGCTCGTGAAGGGTCCCGTGGCGCTCGTGCTCTTCGGCCTGCCCGTGGCGCTCGACGCCGCCGCCAACCACCGTCTACGGCAGCTGGCACGGCATGACTGGATCGGCGGGCCGCTCCTCTTTCTGCTCATTGCCGCGCCGTGGTACACGCTGATGGAACGCGCCACGCCGGGCTTCCTCAAGTACTTCTTCCTCCACGAAAACCTGCTGCGCTTCCTCGTGCACGACTACGGCGACAAGTACGGCGCGGGACGCGAGACCTTCCGCGGCATGGCGCTTGTCTGGGCCGCGGTCGTCACGCTGCCGTGGACGCCGCTCCTCTTCTGGCGGCGCGGCTCCTGGCGCGACACCCTGCGCGCCGCCCTGCCGCTGCGCGGCACGGCGCCCGACACGCTGCTCGCCTGGGGACTCGTGGCCATCACGGGCTTCTGGTGCCTGACAAGCCGCGTGCCGCTCGCCTACCTGCTGCCTGCGGTGCCGCTCTTCGCCGCGCGTCTGGCGCTGCGCGCGGATTTGCCGGCGTGGTCGCGGCGCGTGGCGCCCGCCGCCGCCGGCCTCTGCGTGGTCGCTCTCGTGGGCACGCTCGCCTACACGAGCCTCTTCACGAGCCGCATGCCGGGCTGGACGTTCCGCGCGCTGCGCGCCGAAGATCCCGCGCGCGGCGTCTCGTTCCTCAAGCGCGAGCCGCCCTATTCCGCCGAGTTCTACTTCGGCCCCCGCCTCCATCTCACGCCCCAGCCCGGCGACCGCCTGCTCAAGCGCCGCGGGAAACGCTGGATCGACGCAACGCCGACGGATCGGCCCTGACGCGCGCTACGCTTCCGTGGCGCGGGCGGCGAGGTAGGCGCGGTTCAGGCGCGCGATGTTGTCGAGGCCAACGTTCTTGGGGCACACCGCCGCGCATTCGCCGATGTTCGTGCACGCGCCGAAGCCTTCCTTGTCCATCTGGCGCACAAGCGCGAGCGCGCGCCGGCCGGCCTCCACGCGTCCCTGCGGCAGCGAGCCGAGGTGGACGATCTTCGCGGAGGTGAAGAGCATGGCGGAGGCGTTGGGGCAGGCCGCCACGCACGCGCCGCAGCCGATGCACGCCGCAGCCGCGAACGCGCGGTCGGCGTCGGCCTTGGGCACGGGCGTGGCCGCCGCGTCGGGCGCGCTGCCCGTGTTCACGCTCACGTAGCCGCCCGCCTGGATGATGCGGTCGAAGGCGGAGCGGTCCACCACGCAGTCCTTCACGATCGGGAACGCCGCGCTGCGGAACGGCTCCACGGTGATCGTCTCGCCGTCCTTGAACATGCGCATGTGCAGCTGGCACGTGGTGCAGCCGTAGTCCGCGCCGTGCGGCTGGCCGTTGACGACGAGCGAGCACGTGCCGCAGATGCCCTCGCGGCAGTCGTTGTCGAAGGCGAACGGCTCCTCGCCGCGCAGCACGCGCGTTTCGTTGACGACGTCGAGCATGTCGAGAAACGACATGTCGGGCGAGATGTCCGCCACCTCCACGCTTTCGAAATGGCCCTTGCTCGTGGCGTTCTTCTGGCGCCACATCTTCACGGTGAACTTCATGTTGGCCTCACTTGTAGCTGCGCGTGGCGAGCGCGACGTTCTCGAAGACGAGCGGTTCCTTCACGAGGGCGGGCGCAGCGCCGTCGCCCTGGTAGCCCCAGGCGCCGACGTAGCAGAAACGCGCGTCGTCGCGCTTGGCCTCGCCCTCGGCGGTCTGGCTTTCCTCGCGGAAGTGGCCGCCGCACGATTCCTCGCGGTGGAGCGCGTCGCGCGTAAGCAGTTCCGCGAACTCGAGGAAGTCCGCCACGCGGCCCGCCTGTTCGAGGCCCTGGTTGAAGTCGTCCGCGTCGCCCGTGACGACGACGTCGTGCCAGAACGCCTCGCGGATTTCGGGAATCTTGGCGAGCGCGTGTTCGAGGCCGGCCTTGTTGCGGGCCATGCCCACGTTCTCCCAGAGCAGGTTGCCGAGCTCGCGGTGGAAGGCGCCGGCGGTGCGATGGCCCTTCACGGCGAGCAGCTTCGCGACCTTCGCGGCGCAGAGGCGCTCGCTTTCGCGGAACGCGGGCTCGTCGCCCGTCACCTTGCCAAGACGCGTGGAGGCGAAGTAGCCGCCGAGCGTGTAGGGAATCACGAAGTAGCCGTCCGAAAGTCCCTGCATGAGCGCGGAGGCGCCGAGACGGTTCGCGCCGTGGTCGGAGAAGTTCGCCTCGCCGAGCACGAAGCAGCCGGGAATCGTGCTCATGAGCTCGTAGTCGACCCAGAGGCCGCCCATCGTGTAGTGGATGGCGGGGAAGATGCGCATGGGCACGCGGTAGGGGTCTTCGCCCGTGATCTTCTCGTACATCTGGAAGAGGTTGCCGTACTTCGCGCTCACGCCGTCCACGCCCAGCCGGCGCACGGCGTCCGCGAAGTCGAGGTAGACGGCGAGGCCGGTGTCGCCCACGCCGTAGCCCTGGTCGCACACCTGCTTGGCGTTGCGGCTCGCGACGTCGCGCGGCACAAGGTTGCCAAAGCTCGGATACTTCTCCTCGAGGTAGTAGTTGCGCTCGCTCTCGGGGATCTGGTCGGGCGGCCGGCGGTCGCCCTTGGCGCGCGGCACCCAGATGCGGCCGTCGTTGCGCAGCGACTCGCTCATGAGCGTGAGCTTCGACTGCAGGTCGCCGTGGCGCGGAATGCACGTGGGATGGATCTGCGTGAAGCACGGGTTCGCGAAGAGCGCGCCGCGCTTGTAGGCGCACCACGCCGCCGACACGTTCGAGCCGCGCGCGTTCGTGGAAAGGTAGTAGGTGTTGCCGTAGCCGCCCGTGGCGAGACACACGGCGTCGCCCGCATAGCGCTCGAACGCGCCCGTAACGAGGTTGCGCACCACGATGCCGCGCGCGCGCCCCTCCACAAGCACGAGGTCGGCCATCTCGCGCCGCGCGAACACCGTCACCTGGCCGCGCGCGACCTGGCGCGACAGCGCCTGGTAGGCGCCGAGCAGCAGCTGCTGGCCCGTCTGGCCGCGCGCGTAGAACGTGCGCGACACCTGCGCGCCGCCGAACGAGCGGTTGTCGAGCTGGCCGCCGTAGTCGCGCCCGAACGGCACGCCCTGCGCCACGCAGTGGTCGATGATCGCGTTCGACACTTCGGCGAGACGGTAGACGTTGGCCTCTCGGGCGCGGAAATCCCCGCCCTTGATCGTGTCCTTGAAGAGCCGCCACACCGAGTCGCCGTCGTTCTGGTAGTTCTTCGCCGCGTTGATGCCGCCCTGCGCGGCGATCGAGTGCGCCCGGCGCGGACTATCCTGAATGCAGAACACCTTCACGTTGTAGCCGAGCTCGGCGAGCGTGGCGGCCGCCGAGGCGCCCGCGAGGCCCGTGCCGACCACGAGCACCGTGAACTTGCGTCGGTTGGCCGGATTGACGAGCCCCACGTCGCGGCGGTAGCGCGTCCACTTCTCCGCGAGCGGCCCGCTCGGGATCTTCGCGTCCAAGGTCATTTCGAAACTCCTTCCTGTGCGGAACTGTGCTGCGCTTCGGCGGCGAGCGCGGGCTGCGCGGCGCGCGCCTGCGCCATGAGATCGCGCGCGGCGGGACGCTGCAGCAGCAGGCAGGCGCCGAGCGCCGTCGCGGCGAACGTGCCCGCGAGCGCCACCGCCACGCCCGCGCCCGCGAAGTTCACGAGCGGCGTCCAGCGCGGATGCACGAGCCCGAACGTGCGGAAGAGCGACGGCAGCGCGTGCACGAGATGCGCGCCCACGAGCAGAAGCGCCACCACGTAGAGCGTCGTCCAGCCGGGCTGCGCGAACGTCTCGGCGGCGGTCAGCCACATGTCGCGGACGAGGCGCCCTTCGGCGTCGCGGTAGAGATACCACGTGCCAAACTTAAAGAACGCGAGATGCTGCACGAGAAACGCGAACACGAG
>CAVGKN010000101.1:0-4804 GCA_963629855.1 Lachnospiraceae bacterium | reverse complement strand
GTGCACGATGGACCGCTGCGCGAGAATGTGCAGATCGGCCGCCTTCGAGTTGAAGCCCACGAGCAGCGGATTCGCCGTGCCGACCTTTTCGAGGAAGCGCCGCAGGATGTCCGCCTCCGTGTCGTCGGGATGCTCCGGCAGCGCCCAGAGGTAGAGGTTCACGTCGCTGCCCTTCTCCACGCGCACGACGGCCGCGATGGAGACGACGCGGCAGAGCACCGTCTTGAGGAACGGCTGCGGATTCGCCACGCGGTCGAAGTCGGGCGCGTTCTCGAACATCACGCGCATGACCTCGGCGTCGGGAACCTCCGCGCCGAGATGGTAGAGCCGTCGCCCCGCCACCACGTCGGGCGCCCATTCGCAGTCGAACGCCCACACCTGTCGCGTCGCCGTCACCGCCATGTCGCGCTCCTTCCTAGTGCACGTCCGCCGCGCGCGCGATGGCCTCGAAGTCGGCGGCCTGCGCCTCCATCGAGCGCACCATCTCGAACTGCGTGCGGCAGCGCACGAGGTTGTGGTCGGCGCACGCCGTGTGGAAGTAGACGTCGCCCGCGAGGTAGTCCGTGAGGAAGCGGACGCCGATCGTGAACGTGATGAGCCGCCCGGAGAACGCGAGGTTCGCGCGTTCGGCCTCGTTGAGGAAGCGCGCCTCGGAGAGGTAGCCGCGCACGAGCGCCTCGAAGTAGTCGCGCCGCGCGCCGACCTTGCGCAGGTCGCGTTCGTCCTCCGCCGCCGCGGCCGTGGAGGTGCGCACCATGTCGCCGAAGTCGTAGAGCGCGCAGCCCGGCATGGTCGTGTCGAGGTCGATCACCGCCACGCCTTCGCCCGTCGCGTCGTCGAGCATCACGTTGTTGATCTTCGTGTCGTTGTGCGTGATGCGCTCGGGAATGTCGCCGCGCGCCATGAGGTCGAGAATGCGCCCCGCCTCGTCGCGGTGCGCGTCCACGAAGGCCATCTCGGCCGCCACGTCCTTGAGGCGGCCCTTCACGTCCGCGCGCGCGGCCGCGTCGAGCTGCTCCAGGCGCGCCCGCGTGTCGTGGAAGCGCGGGATGATGTCGTGCAGGCGCGGCCCGGGCAGATCCGCGAGGTCGTTCTGGAACCGCGCAAACGCGCGCGCCACCTGGAACGCCTGCGCGGGACGCTCGATGAGGTCGTACGTGCGCGCGCCCTCGATGAACGCATACTGCCGCCACGGCTTCGCGTAGTCGAGCACCGTGAGCGTGCAGCGCGGATCCTGCGGATGCTTCGCGCGGATGTGCGCCGTCACGCGCCGGATGTTCTCCATCAGCGCGTCCGCGTCCGGGAAGATGGACGTGTTGATTTTCTGGAAGATGTACTTCGGCCCCTCGGGGCATGTCATCAGGTACGTTTCGTTGATGTGGCCGCTGCCGTAGCGTTCGATGGTCGGTGTCATGGTGTTTGTTCCTTTCCTTAGAGCGTTGTGACGAGAAGAGTTCCGGTGTAGGCGAAGTGCGCCGCGCAGTTGGCCGGCACGAGCACGCTGCGCCGTTCCGCCTTGAAGAAAAGCGCCGTGAAGGTCTCGGGATTCGCCGGCACGTCGAACGCGCCGTGTGCCTCGACCACGCGGAAGCTGAAGAACGGACATGTCACGTCCGCGCGCACCGCAGGCGGCGGCAGCGCGAAGTCGATGGACTGCAGCGATTCCGCCACGTGCAGCGTCCGTGGCCGGCCCTGCGCGTCCACGCGCCCCCAGTCGTAGAGGCGGTAGGTGGTGTTGGAGCTCTGCTGCACTTCGTAGACGAGCACGTCCTCGCCGATCGCGTGCACGAGTCCGCCGGGGATGAAGAGGGTGAGCCCTTCGCGCGCGTCGTGCCGCACGAGCGTCTCCTCGAAGCGGCCCGTGTGCACGTCCTCCTCCACGACGGCGGGCGTGGTGCCGGGCCGGAGCCCCGCGAAAATGGGGCCGTGGCCGCCGAGCACGTGCCACATCTCCGTCTTCGGCTCGCCGCCCGTGCGCGTGCGCGTCGCCTCGTTCGGGTGCACCTGCACGCTCAGGCGCTTCTTCGCGTCGATGACCTTGAAGAGCAGCGGGAACTTCTGCGCGTCCGGCGCCTTTGTGCCCATGAACGCGCGGCCGTACGTGGCGGCGACCTCCTCGAGCGTGCGCCCCGCGAGCGACCCCTCCGCGATGGTGGAGGGCGACGTGTGATGCCCCGAAATCTCCCACGATTCCGTGCCCCACAGGGCGGTGTGGAGATTGGGCTTGAAGGTCAAGGGTTCGAAATTCTCTGTTTTCATGATGGAGGGTCTACACGTGAGGACAGGCGCGGCGGCGCAGGAACGCGGCGGCCACGGCGAAGGCGCTGACGACGTTGAGCGAGTTCTTGAGGCCGTGGGAGGGAATCACGAGCACCTCGTCCGCCGCCGCCACCACGTCGGGGTCGAGCCCGAAGCGCTCGTTGCCCAGCAGCAGCGCACAGGGGAAGACGGGCGTGAGGCGGTCGATCTCCGTGGCGCCCTCCACCGTCTCGAGCGCGTAGATGCGGCGGCCTTCCGCGCGCAGACGGTCGATCGCGTCGCGCACGTCGGCGACGTGCTCCCACGGAGTCGAGGCGTCGGCGCCGAGCGCGGTCTTGCGCACCTGCGCGTTTTCGGGCGAGGGCGAGTAGCCGCACAGCACGAGGCGTTCGGCGCCGAAGAAGTCGGCCGTGCGGAAGAGCCCGCCCATGTTAAACGCGCTGCGCACGTTGTCCGCCACCACCACGAACGGCGCCTTGTCCGCGTGGCCGGGCGCGTCCGTCGTGCGGATGCCCATTTCGGCGTCCGTGACCTTGGCGCGCGTATCGACGCGCTCGAGCGGCACGAGGGCGGCCTGGATAGAGCGCGCCGTGGCGCCGGGCTGCAGCAGATGTGCGAGCGCGAGCAGCCGCTTCGACTCCGCCGTGCGCAGAAAGTCGAACGCCGCGGCGCGGGCGACCTCGTCGCCGTCGCGCGCCGCCGCGTCCTTCACGAGGCGATACGCCTCGCGCCATTCCGCCGTGCTGAGGTCGATCATGGCGCGCCCTACATGAGCGCGTTGTCGATGAGGCGCGTCTTGCCGCAGAAGACGGCGAGCAGCACGGCCGTGCCCGGGCGCAGCGTCTTGACGGGCTTGAGCGTCTCGGCGTCCACGGCCTCCACGTAGTCGACCACGAGGCCGGCCGCCTCGAGCGTCTTGACGATCTTCGCGCGCGCGCCCGCCCACGGCGCCGTGCCCTTGGCGGACACGGTGGCGCGCGTGGCGGCGAGCGCCTGCGAAAGCGCCACGGCGCGCGTACGCTCGTCGTCGCTCAGGTAGGCGTTGCGCGAGCTGCGGGCGAGACCGCTCGGTTCGCGCACGATGGGCGCCACGACCACGTCGAGGTCGAAGTTCAGGTCGCGCACCATGCGCCGGATGATCGTGGCCTGCTGGAAGTCCTTCTGGCCGAAGACGGCGAAGTTTGGATGCACGAGGTTGAAGAGCTTGGCCACGACGGTGCACACGCCGCGGAAGTGCCCGGGCCGGCGCGCGCCGCACAGCGTGCCGCTGAGCGCGCCGTCCTCGTTCACCCACACGCTGTGGTCGCCCGCGTACATGTTCTCGGGCGTGGGGAAGAAGATCGCCGTCGCCCCCGCGCGGCGGCACTTCGCGGCGTCCGCCTTGTGGTCGCGCGGATACTGCGCGTAGTCCTCCTTGGGACCGAACTGCGTGGGATTCACGAACACGGAGACGACGACCTCATCCGCCCCCTTCGCCTTGGCCGCGGCAATGAGCGAGAGGTGGCCTTCGTGGAGCGCGCCCATCGTGGGCACGAGCGCGACGGTACGCCCGGCGAGGCGCTGCCGACGCGCCCAGGCCTGGAGTTTCGCGGGATCGTTGAATGTCTTCATGTCACACCTGAAAGTCGCCTTAGTCGCACTCGAGGATCACGCGGAAGCCCACGTCGAAGACGGGCTGCCACGTCTCGTAGCCGAGGCGGTAGCTGCTCGTGCCGTCGCGCGGACGCGACGCGAACGAGCCGCCGCGCACGGTCTTCGGCTTCTTCGGATCGCAGGCGTTACGGCCGTCGCCATCCACGTAGGGATACGGCGCGTAGTCGCTGCGCGTCCATTCTGCCGCGTTGCCGTGCATGTCGTAGAGGCCCCAGCGGTTGCAATTGGCGCGGCCGACGTAGTTCAGGCAGAACCAGTCGTCCTGGAAGCGTTCTTCATGCAGCGGATAGTTCTGGTCGATGCGGAACGGGCGGCGGTTGCGGATGTTGCCGCCACCGTCGAAGCCGACGACCTGGAAGCGCGTGTCGCGATCCGCGAAGTTGGCGTACTTCGAGAAGTCGGCGTTGAGGTCGCCCCACGGGAACGGCGTGTTCGTGCCCGCGCGCGCGGCCCATTCCCACTGCGCCTCGGTCGGCAGGTTCGCCTTCACGCCGCACGTCTTCGAGAGCCAGTCGCAGAAGCGCATCGCCTCCGTCCACGTCACGCGCACCACGGGCTGACGACGGTGGTTGCCCACGTGGCCCGGGAAGACGTGGTCCTTGCCGAATTCGTCCTGGTAGCGAGAATCGTGGTTCGGGTCGAAGGCGTGATACTGGTCGTTGCGGATTTCCATCTCGGAAATCCAGAACGGCTTGTCGATGCGCACGACCGCCATCGGCCGCTCGTCCGGATAGCCCTTGTCGCTGCCCATCACGAACGCGCCCGCGGGGATGCGGCGGAACGTGAGCGACTGCCCCGCGCCGAGCACGAGCGTCTTCGTGGTCACGGGCGCGATCTGGTTGATCGCGCCGAGCTGCGCGTCCGCGCTCCTGAGCACGTCCATCGGCCAGCC
>CAVGKN010000100.1:0-4829 GCA_963629855.1 Lachnospiraceae bacterium | reverse complement strand
ACGTCCGCGGCTTCTACGAATACCACTCCGCCCTCATGGAGCCGTGGGACGGCCCGGCGGCCGTCGCCTTCACGGACGGCACGGGCGTGGGCGCCACCCTCGACCGCAACGGGCTGCGTCCCGCGCGCTGGACGCTCACGAAGCAGGGCCTCTTCGTGCTCGCCTCCGAGACGGGCGTGCTCGACATTCCCGCCGCCGACGTGGCGCGCCGCGGCCGTCTCAAGCCCGGCGCCATGCTCTGGCTCGACCTCGCGCACCACCGTCTGCTCGAAGACACCGAGCTCAAGACCTTCTACGCGCGCCGTCGGCCCTATCGCCGCTGGGTCGAGCAGAACCGCATTTCCATCCAGGGCCTCTTCACCGAGATCGTGCCCTCGCGCGCGCCCGCCGACCTCGTGGCCGAGCAGACGCGCTTCGGCTACACGCTCGAAGACCTCAACCTCATCCTGCGCCCGATGGCCGAGACCGGCCACGAGCCCGTGGGCGCCATGGGCAACGACGCCGCGCTCGCCGCCCTCTCGCGCCGGCCGCGCCTGCTCTTCGACTTCTTCAAGCAGCTTTTCGCGCAGGTCACGAACCCGCCGATCGACCCCATCCGCGAAGAGCTCGTGATGTCGCTCATGACCTACATCGGCAACGTGGGCAACATCCTGGACGAAACGCCCGCCCACGCGCACCTCATCAAGCTGCGCCGCCCCGTGCTGACCGACGACGAGCTCGCGCGTCTCTCGACCGTGGAGGATCGCGGCTTCGCCGCCGTGCGCCTGCCGATCGTCTTCCCGCGCGGAGGCGACGGCGCCGCCCTGCGCGCCGCGCTCGACCGCCTCTGCCGCACCGCGCTCGAGGCCGTGGAGAACGGCAACCGCATTCTCGTGCTGTCGGACCATCCGTCGGTGTGCGGCGCGGACGACGTGCCGATGCCGTCGCTGCTCGCCACCGCCGCCGTGAACCGCGCGCTCGTGAAGGCCGGCCGGCGGCCGTCGGTCGGGCTGATCGTGCAGTCCGGCGAAGTGCGCGAGGTGATGCACTACGCGCTGCTGCTCGGCTTCGGCGCGACGGCGGTCAACCCGTATCTCGCGCTCGCGACGGTGAGCGCGTGCGCGAAGGACGGCGACCTCGTGAAGGCGGCCTCGAACTACGTCACCGCCGTCGACAAGGGCCTGCTCAAGATCATGTCCAAGATGGGCATTTCCACGCTGCGCTCGTACCGCAGCGCGCAGATCTTCGAGGCGATCGGCCTGTCGCGCGACGTGGTGCGCGAATACTTCGGCGGCGTGGCCTCGCCCGTGGACGGCCTCGGGCTCGACGACATCGCCGCCGCCGCCAACCGCCGCGCCGCGCTCGCGCCGCTGCAGGCCACCCTGCCGCCCGGCGGCGAATACCGCGTGCGCCGCGAAGGCGAGCGCCACCTCTGGACGCCCGCCGGGCTCGCCAACTTCCGCGAGGCCGTGCGCGCGAACGACTACGCGCGCTTCAAGGCGTACACGGACGAGATCGACGACCCGCAGCGCACCGCGATCACCCTGCGTTCGCAGTTCGTCTTCCGCCCGGCGACGCCGGTTCCGCTCGACGAGGTGGAGCCCGTGGAGTCCATCGTGAAGCACTTCGTGGGCGGCGCGATGTCGCTTGGCTCGCTCTCGCCGGAAGCGCACGAGACGATCGCGCTCGCGCTCAACGGCCTCGGCACGATGTCCAACTGCGGCGAAGGCGGCGAGAACGCGGAACGTTTCGGCACCGACCGCAACTGCGGCATCAAGCAGGTGGCCTCCGGGCGCTTCGGCGTGACGATCGACTATCTGCGCCACGCGAAGGACCTGCAGATCAAGCTCGCGCAGGGCGCGAAGCCCGGCGAGGGCGGCCAGCTGCCCGCGCACAAGGTCAACGCCTTCGTGGGGCGTCTGCGTCACGCGAAGCCCGGCACCACGCTCATCTCGCCGCCGCCGCACCACGACATCTACTCGATCGAGGATCTGGCGCAGCTCATCTTCGACCTCAAGTGCGCGAACCCGCAGGCGCGCGTGAGCGTGAAGCTCGTCTCCGAGGCGGGCGTGGGCACGATCGCCGCGGGCGTGGCGAAGGCGCATGCCGACGTGGTGCTCATCTCCGGCTTTGACGGCGGCACCGGCGCGGCGCCGCTCACCTCGATGAAGCACGCGGGCCTGCCGTGGGAGCTCGGCCTCGCCGAGGCGCAGCAGACGCTCATCAAGAACGGGCTGCGCGGCCGCGTGAAGCTGCAGGTGGACGGCCAGCTGCGCACCGGCCGCGACGTGGTGATCGGCGCGTTGCTCGGCGCGGAGGAGTTCGGCTTCGGCACGTCGATGCTCGTGGCGCTCGGCTGCGTGCAGTGCCGCAACTGCAACCTCAACACCTGCCCCGTGGGCATCGCCACGCAGAACGAGGAGCTGCGCCGCCACTTCGCCGGCAAGGCCGAGCATCTGCAGACCTACTTCCGCTTCCTCGCCCAGGAGGTGCGCGAACAGCTCGCCGCCCTTGGCCTGCGCTCCCTCGACGAGGCCGTGGGCCGCGCCGACCTGCTCGCCGGCGCCGACGGCCGCTTCGACTTCGCGCCGCTCTTCCACCGCGAGGCCGGCGCCGACACACGCTTCAACCCGGCGCTGCCCGCGCACGCGCTCGAGAACTACGACCGCCGCGAACTGCTGCCCGCGCTGGCGGCGGCGCTCGCCAAGGGCGAACCCTGCGCGCTCCAGCGCACCGTTACGAACGTGGACCGCACCGTGGGCGCCGAGCTCTCCGGCGAAGTCGCCGCCCGGTACGGCGAGGCGGGGCTGCCCGACGGCACGCTCACGGTCGACTTCACCGGCACGGGCGGGCAGTCCTTCGCCGCCTTCCTCGCGCGCGGCGTCACCTTCAACCTGCGCGGCGCCGCGAACGACTACGTAGGCAAGGGCCTTTCCGGCGGCATCGTGACGATCGCCCCCGAGCCCGGCTTCACGGGCGCGGCCGAGGACAACGTGATCGCCGGCAACGTGATCGCCTACGGCGGCACCTCCGGCAAGATCTTCGTCAACGGCCAGGCCGGCGAGCGCTTCGGCATCCGCAACTCGGGCGTCACGCTCGTGGCCGAGGGCATCGGCGACCACGGCTGCGAATACATGACCGGCGGCAAGGTGCTCGTGCTCGGACCCACGGGCGTGAACTTCGCCGCGGGCATGACCGGCGGCGTCGCCTACGTCTACGACGAGGACGGCACGCTCGACCTCAACTCCAACCTCGACTCGATCGACCTCATGCCCGTGGAGGCCGGCTCGCCCGAAGAGGCCGACCTGCTCGCGCTCATGGACGAGCACATCGCCCGCACCGGCTCCGCCAAGGCCACGCGCCTCCGCGCCGCCTGGGCCGACGTGCGCCCCAAATTCGTCCGCGTCGTCCCCGTCAAGGCTTGACCGACCCTTGCGTCCAAGGGTGGTTTTTGATAGACTGTGCGCATCAGGACACTAGGAGCTAGAGAAATGACAACCTACGAATATACGGGCGTCGTCGAACTTGTGGGCGAGACGAAAGCCTTTGGGCAGAACGGCTTCACCAAGCGCGATCTCGTCGTCGGCAACGACGTGAACTCCATGAACCAGTACCCCAACCCGGTGCTCTTCACGTTCAAGAAGGAGCGCTGCGCACTGTGCGACGCCGTGAAGAAGGGCGACCGCGTGAAGATCAACTTCACGATCGACGGCCGTCGCTGGGAAGGCCCCAACGGCGTGAAGTACTTCACGGATCTCACCGGCTGGAAGATCGAAACGCTGAACGCCGACGGCAGCTCCGTGGATCCCGTGCCGACGCCGCCCGAACCGGCGGAAGCCCCCGCTGCGGCGGGCGACGCCGCGGCGAGCGATCCCGACGATCTCCCGTTCTGACGGTGAAGACCTGGAGCGACATCCTCCGGCTCGGCGGGGACTACCTCGAGGGCCGGGGCGTTCCGGACGCCCGCGTGGCGACGGAACTTCTCATGGCGCGGCTGCTGAAATGCGGCCGCGGCTTTCTTTCGCCCCATTTGGCCGAGACGCCCTCCGAGGCCTATCTCGCGGCCATGCGGCGCGGCATGGCGCGGCTTGTGAAGGGCGAGCCGATCCAGTACGTACTGGGCGAGTGGGACTTCCGCTCGCTCACGCTCACGTGCGACAGGCGCGCGCTGATTCCGCGGCCCGAGACCGAGGAACTCGTCACGCGCGTGCTGAAGTTCCTGCGGGACCGGGCGAAGACGACGGCGGAGAAGCCCGTCGTCGTCGATGTCGGCACGGGCTCGGGCTGCATTTTGCTCGCGCTGGCCAAGGAATACGCGGGCGAAGCCCACTTCCTCGGACTCGACATCTCGACGGACGCCGTGGCGCTCGCGCGCGAAAACGCCGCGCGCTGCGGCCTTGAAGGCCGCGTGACGTTCGTGGTGGCGGACGGCCTCGACGACTTCGACGAGCCCGAGACCATCACGGCGCTCGTCTCGAATCCGCCCTACATCCGCACGGCCGACTGCGCCACGCTCGACCCGCGCATCCGCGACTACGAGCCGATGACCGCGCTCGACGGCGGCGCCAACGGGCTTCTCTTCTACGACCGTCTCATCGGCGACGCGCTCAACGTGCTGCGGCCGGGCGGCGGCGTGTTCTTCGAGATCGGCGACGGCCAAGGCGAGGCCGTGCGCAAGCTCTTCTTCGACGCCGGCTTCGACGACATCCGCATCGAGCCCGACTACGCCGGCCATGACCGCTACGCCTCCGCCGTGCTGGGGACTCCACTCCGTCAAGCGTGAAGGAGCCGTAGGATACGGCCGACGCATTAAAAGACTCTGCTCTTGCCATACGGGGCTGAATGGGACA
>CAVGKN010000099.1:0-4835 GCA_963629855.1 Lachnospiraceae bacterium | reverse complement strand
ACCAGGAACAGACGATTATGGCAGATGAAAACAGCTTTGTATCCTTTTTGTGCGTCTCCTGCCATCAGGAGCTCGAGGCGCCAAGCGACATGATCGGGCAGGCGGTCGAATGCCCCTCCTGCGGCGCGCACCTCGTGGTGATGCCTCCCGAGCCGGACGCTTCCGCGCAGGCGCAGCAGGACGCCAACAAATCCCGCACCATCCGCATCGAGCTGGGCGACCTCTGAGCGCGAGGCCATGCCGCCGGCCGTCCTCATCGTCTCCTCGTCGCGCCTCCATCTCGACGCGGCGGAAATCCTTCGCATCCAGGACACCGTCGCGGCGCTCCTCAAGGAGGGGTTCACGGTGGACGTTCTCGTGCCGTGCGTCTCGCCGCTCTTCTCGGCCACGCTTCCCGCCGGCGCGCGCGCGTTCACCGCGCCGCGTGTGCCGTTCTGCGGCCATCCGCCGGCGCGGCCTTCCGTGCGGCGCTTTCTCGTGCGGCTCATGCTGTTTCTGCGCGGCTACTCGCTCGTGACCCGTCGCGCCTACACGGCGCTGCACGGCTTCAACGACGGCGCACTCGTGGCGCGCGCGCTCGATCGCGTCACGCTGCGGCCGCATCCCTACGTGGCGGAGATCCTCACGCCTCTCTCCTCGCCCGGCTTCTTCAAGGGCCCGCGCGCGGTGCTCGCCCGCCTCGGCGAACGCGGTGCGCTGCGCCACGCCGCCGCGATCATCCTCGCCGATGAAGACGTGCGCGCGCGCCTGCCGCGCCGCGTCCCCAAGGCCCGCCTCGCGGTCATCCCCGATCCGCACGCGGACTTCGCGCCGGAAACCTTCACCTACGCCGAGTTCGCCGACGCCCTCCGCCGCGTCTACGACTACGTGCTGCGTCCCAAACGAACTTCGAAATGAGCAAATCGTCCAAACCGAAAAGAATATCACCCCTGCAGCGATTGGCGCTTCTCATCTCGAGCGTTACGATTCTTGTCGTTCTCGCGCTCTGCACGGCCGGTGATTTCTATGTGCATCATCCGGAAAAGTGGCTCGCCGCGCATCGCAATCCCTTCACGCGCGTGCTGGAGCACTTCGGCGACCCGGCCGCGTTCTTCACGGATGCGCTGGGCTGGACGGGCCGCGACGCCGTCAACACGCCCGACGATCCGCCGCCCGAGGGTGAGATCACCTTCGCGGGCGATCCCGTGCGCACGGGCGCGCCCGCGCCCTCCGACATTGTCACACTTGACCGCGGCGAATTCCGCATTGGCTGGTCGCCCTCCCTGCGTCATCCCGTGTGGGCCGCCTACCACGTGCCGCGCAAAGCCGCGTTCGATGCCGGTAAGTTCAAGCGGCCAAGTTTTCGACAAGATCGCAGTGTGCTGACCGCGCCCAAACCGAGTGACTACGAAGTCCGTACTGCAAGTGGGGCGAGCGACCCTGCGGCCCTGCGCTACGACCGCGGACATCTCGTTCCCAATCATGCCATCGTCACGCGCTTCGGTCCCGAGGCCCAGCGCAAGACGTTCCTTATGTCCAACATCGCCCCGCAGACCGTTGGACTCAACCAGGGACTGTGGCGCGAATTTGAACGCTACATCGCCGACCTCTGGACGGCCAAGTACGGCGAAATCTGGGTCGTGGTCGGCACGATTCCCGCCAAGCCACCGCGTACGTTCAAACCCGCTAAAAGCGACGCCATCGACGTGCCTGAAAAATACTACATGGTGATCGCCTCGCAGACCGAGGACAGCGTGCGTGTGCTCGCCGTGCTCTTCGACCAGACCGTCAACCGCGGGTCCCACCCGCGGCGGCACATCGTCTCCGTGGACGAACTCGAGCGCCTCACGGGCCTCGACTTCTTCCCGAACATGCAGAAGAGCCTGCAGACGGCACTGGAGGCGGACGTGCCCACGCGCCTCTGGCCCATCCGCGCGATCGACATCCTCAATTTGATTCTCGTGCGCCTCTCGTAGCGCACGAACGGCTACCGTGCGCCGCGTCCGGCGAAGCGGCCGCGCGAGAGACAGCCCGCGAGCAGCATGAGCGCAAGGCCGGGCACGAGGAACCAGCCAAAGCGCTCCGTGGCGCGCAGTTCCTCTTCCTCGGCCTGTTCCTTGGCCGCGACTTGGCGCAGGAAGCGGCGGTAGATGGCGCCCAGCGTCGTCTCCGCCGTGCCGGCCGTGGCGAGCGGCACATAGCGTCCGCCACTCGTACGCGCGATTTCCACAAGCGCCTTCTCCTCGAGCTTCGTCGTCACGGCCGCGCCCTTGTACTGCTGGGCGCCCGTGCCGGACGCATCGGGGATCTCGCTGGCGCGCTTGGGGTCGCCCAGCCCCACGGTGAAAATCGGAACGTTGCGCTTCGCCGCCGCGCGCGCCGCGTCGAGCGCGTTGCCGCGCAGATCGCCGCCGTCGGAGATGAGCAGAATCGCGTTGTGGTCGTCCGCCGCCGGATCAAGCGCCTCCAGGGCGGTCTTGATCGCGCTGCCGAGATCGGTCTCGCCACGCGGCGCGGACTCGGGCGACGCCCCTTCCAGCGCCGCGCGCAGAAACCCGTGATCCGTCGTGAGCGGGCAGAGCAGCGCGCCCGTGCGACGAAACGCCACGAGCGCACATCGGTCGCCTTCGAGCGAATCGATGAGATCCACGATGTCCGCCTTCGCGCGTTCAAGGCGATTCGGCCGCACGTCGGTGGCGAGCATCGAACGCGACACGTCGAGAACCACGACCACGTTGCGCGCGCGCGCCTGCATCCGCTGCTCCGAATGCCCCCACTGCGGACGCGCCGCCGCGAACACCACGAGCAGCAGACCCGTGAGCACGAGCGCTGCCTGCACGCGGAAGAGCCGCGGAGAGCGCGGCATCAGCCGCGCCCGCAGAGCCGGCGCCACAAAGCCATCCAGTCGTTTTTCAACGCGCGCGCACAGCCACAGCCACGCCGCGCCGATGATCGGGACCAGCGCCAGTAGCGCCAACATCCACGGATAGACGAATTTCATCGCCTTTTTGCTCTTCCCCTACGAACGCCTGGAGAGCACATCGCGCTCGTACTTGAGCACGTCCGCCATCCACGTCTCGTTCGCCGGCAGGTCCGCGCGGTCGCAGAATTCCTGCCACACGGCGCCCATCGGGTAGGTCTTGAGCTCTTCCTGCAGCACGAGCTGTTCGGTGAACTGCGCGCCGTCCTGGAGGTCGCGGAGCGTCTCCTTCGGTTCGAGCAGCGCCTCGAGCAGCGCCTTCTGCATGTTGCGCATGCCGAGCACCCACGCCGCCACGCGGTTGATCGAGGCGTCGAAGTAGTCGAGCGCGATGATGAAGTTCTCAGGGCCCATCCGCACGATCTCGTGCGCGGCGCCGCGCAGGTCGTCGTTCACGCGAATCACGTGGTCGGAGTCCCAGCGCACGGGGCGCGAGATGTGGAACGCCACCTTGCCGAAGAACATCAGGAACGAGCTGATCTTGTCCGCCACGTTCTCCGTGAGGTGGAAATGGCCCATGTCGAGCAGCGCGAGGATGCCCTTCTTGAGCGCGTAGCCCATCACGAACTCGTGCGAGCACACCGTGTAGCTCTCCACGCCGATGCCGAAGAGCTTGGACTCGAGGAACGGCGTGACGAGCTTCTTGTCGTACTTCGTGGCGAAGATCTTGTCGAGCGAGTCGGCCATGCGCTGGCGCGGGCCGAGACGGTCGGAGGGTTCGTCCTTCAGGCCGTCCGGCATCCAGAAGTTGATGCCGCACGGGCTCTTGAGCTCCTTGCCGAAGTACTCGGCGATCTTGAGGCACTGGATGCCGTGCTTGACCCAGAAGGCGCGAATCTTCTTGTCCGGGCTGGCCAGCGTGAAGCCGTCCTTCACGTTCGCGTGCGAGAAGAAGGTGGGGTTGAAGTCGAGCTTCACGCCCGTCTTCTTCGCCCACTTCACCCACGGCTCGAACTGCTCGGGGCCGATCTGGTCGCGATCGACGAGGCCGTTGCGGTGGATGCCGTAGCACGCATGGAGGTTGAGGCGGTGCTTGCCGGGGATGAGGGACATCGCGAACTCGACGTCCTGCATCAACTCCTCGGGCGTGCGGGCCTTGCCCGGATAGTTGCCCGTGGTCTGGATGCCGCCCGTCGCGCCCGCGTCGTTCTCGAACCCGCACACGTCGTCGCCCTGCCAGCAGTGCATCGAGATGGCGATCTTCTGCAGGGTCTTGATCGCTTTCTCGGTATCGACGCCCAGCGCGGCGTACTGCTTCTTCGCAGCTTCGTACTGAACCTTGCCCATGACGCCTCCTTAGCAGCGGCCCTTGGACTTGAGGAACGCGAAGGACGGCACCACGGCGCCCTTCGGGTCGTCGAAGTGACGCTCGCACTCGACGACGTACCACTCGACCTTGTTCGCGTCGGAGGCGACGAACAGCCTGTCCCACGGCACCGGCACGGCGTCCGGCTTGCCGGGCTGGCCGAGGATGGCGTCGAACTGCTTCACGTCCTTGCCCATGCCGTTCTCCTTCGCATGGAGCGTGGGCGAGCGGAACGGATACTTCTTGTACTGCTCGCAGCAGTCGACGCCCGCGCAGGTGGACCAGCCGACGTCCTGCTCCATGCACACGTCCTTGCACGTGTTCGTGAAGAAGTAGTCCCAGAACGAAGTGCCGTCCATCATCTTCACGCCGTGTTCCCACGTGTGGTTGTGCAGGCCGATCTTGCAGCCCATCGTCTTCGCGACCACGGCCGCCTGGTTGTAGAGGTCCACAAGCTTCTTCGTGAACTCGTCGATTTCCTTGGAGGGCTTGGACGCGCTGCCGCCCTGGCCGGTGGCCCACTTGATGCCCGGAGGAATGTTGCCGCCGCCGGGGCAGATGATCGTGGTG
>CAVGKN010000098.1:0-4848 GCA_963629855.1 Lachnospiraceae bacterium | reverse complement strand
CGATCGGCATCGAGCACATCGACGACATCCTCGCCGACCTCGACCAGGCCCTCGCACAGGCGTAAACCTCGGCATCGAGCACAAACAGCGCCCAGCTCGCGGCATGAAGGACAAATCAAGTTCGCGGGGCGAGCGGCGGTCAGCCGCCGCCGAAGCGGGCGATGAAGTCGGCTTCGGAGAGGATGGGGATGTTGAGCTGCTGGGCCTTCTTGTTCTTGCCCGAGGTGGAGGTGACGTCGTTGTTGACGAGGAAGCTCGTCTTCGCCGACACGCTGCCCGCCACGCGGCCGCCCTGCGCGAGCACGTAGGCCTTGAAGGCGTCGCGGTTCGCGAAGGTGTGCACGTCGCCCGTGATGACGAAGGTGAGGCCCGTGCACGTGCCGTCGGCCGGCGGCGGCGTCTCCTCCTCCAGCGTGACGAGCGCCAGCAGATCGTTGACGACGGCGATGTTCCGCGCCTCGCCGCACCACGCCACGAACGCGGCCGACTTGCCGGGCCCGATGCCGTCGAGCGCGGCGAACGCGGCCTCGCCCGCCCCCACCGCGGCGGCCTCCTGCGCCTTGGCGAAGAGATCGCGCACGCGGTAGGCGCGCAGCAGGCGCCGCGCCACGTCCACGCCGCAGAGCGGAATCGAGAGCGCCACGAGGAAGCGCACGGCGCTGCGCGTGCGCGCGGCCGCGAGCGCGTCCTGCAGATTGCGCGCGCTGCGTTCGCCGAAGCCGTCCATCGCGGCGATCTCCGCCGCGTGGTCGCCGAGGCGGTAGATGTCGGCCACGGTCTTGATCCAGCCGCGGTTGACGAACTTGGCGAGCGTCTCGCCCGCGAGGCCGTCGATGTCCATGCCGTCCTTCGAGACGAAGCGCATGAACTTGCGCAGCTCGCGCGCGGCGCAGGCGTCGTTCGTGCAGCGCAGCGTCTTCGTGCCGCTTTCGGAGGCGCGCACGGCGGTGGGCGCGCCGCACACGGGGCACGTGGCGGGAATCTCGAGCGCGCCCACGGTCTTCGTGACGGCGACGACCTTGGGGATGATCTTGTTCGCCTTGATCACGTCGATCTCCGTGCCCGCGCCGCCGATGCCAAGGCGCTCGCATTCGGAGATGTTGCACAGCGAGGCGCGCTTCACGGTGGTGCCTTCGAGCGCCACGGGACGGAAGAGCGCCACGGGCGAAATCGAGGCGACGGCGCACGACCACTCGATGCCTTCGAGCACGGTGTGCGCCGTTTCATCCTGCCACTTGAAGGCAAGGCCCGCGCGCGTGGCGTGATGGCCCGTGACGGAACCGGTCTGCGCGTAGACGGTGTCGTCGTAGGTGACCACGAGACCGTCCACGGGGAAGGGGCATTCACCGTTCGTGACCTTGTGCGTCCAGCGGTCGATCGCGTCCTGCACGGCGGCGGGCGTGGGCGCGTCGAGGCGTTCGCGCGCCACGGTGGAGAGGCCGCAGGCGTCGAGCGCGTCGAGGCGCGCACCCCAGGAGACGGGCGCGGCGTCGGCGTGCACGAGCGTGAAGGGAATCCACTGCAGATTGCGGCGGCGCAGTTCGTCCACGTCCTTGAGCGTGAGCGAGCCGCTGGCGAGATTGCGCGGGTTGGCGTAGTCTTCCTGCGCGGCGGCGCGGAAGCTCTCGAAGTCGGCGTAGGAGATCACGGCTTCGCCGCGCACGACCACGTGGCCGCGCAGCGAGATCGCGCGCGGAATGCCGCGGATGCCGGCGGCGAGAGGCGTGATGTTCGTGCCAATGTGACCGTTGCCGCGCGTGACGATCTTCGTGAGCGCGCCGTCGTCGTAGGTGACCACGAGGGTGAGGCCGTCGAGCTTCCAGCTCAGCCAGATGGGACGGCCCTCGGCCCAGCGCGCGACCTCGGCGACCTGCTTCGTCTTCGCGAGCGAGAGGGCGGCGAACTCGTGCGCCTCCTTGCGGCCGTCCACGGCGTCGGCGCTCACGCGGTTCGTGGGCGATTCGGGCAGTGTGACGCCGGTCTCGGCCTCGAGCGCCTTGACGCGGTCGAAGAGCGCGTCCCATTCAAAGTCGGTCATGAGCTCGCCGCGCCCGTTGTAGTAGGCGTCGGCGGCTTCGTTCAGGCGCGCCACGGCGGCGCGCATTTCGTCGAGGGGGTCAAGTGCCATGCGCGCCCTCCTCCTGAAGGCGATGGAGTTCGTCCTTCCACGCGGGGAAGTAGCCGCCCGCGATGGCCTCGCGCATCTCGCGCGCGAAGGCGCACAGGCGGTGGACGTTGTGGATCGTGAGCAGACGCACGCCGAGAATCTCGCCTGCGTGGAGTAGGTGGCGCACGTAGCTGCGCGTGAAGTTCCGGCAGCAGTAGCACGTGCAGCCCTCCTCCACGGGCGAAAGGTCGAGCGCCCACTTCGCGGCCTTGATCGCCACGTTGCCGCGGCGCGTGAGGGCGGTGCCGTGGCGGGCGACGCGCGTGGGGATCACGCAGTCGAACATGTCCACGCCGCGCGCCACGCACTCGGCCATCTGCGTCATCACGCCGAGACCCATCACGTAGCGCGGCTTGCCGTCGGGCAGATTGGGGATGCTCGCCTCCACGGCCTGGTACATGGCCGCCTCGGGCTCGCCCACGGAGACGCCGCCGATCGCGTAGCCCGGGAAGTCGAGCGCCGCGAGCGCCGCCGCGCACGACTGGCGGATGTCGTCGTGGATGCCGCCCTGCACGATGCCGAACACGAGCTGGCCGGGCGCGTGCGGCGCGTTGCGGCAGATCTCGGCCCAGCGCAGCGTGGTCGCCACGCTCGTCTCGGCGCGCGCGCGCTCGCACGGCCAGGGCAGACATTCGTCGAACGCCATGGCAATGTCGCTGCCGATGATGCACTGGATCTCCATCGACTCGCGCGGCCCGAGGAAGATGCGCCGGCCGTCGAGGTGCGAGTTGAACCAGCAGCCGTCCGCCGTGAGCTTGCGCATCTTCGCGAGCGAGAACACCTGGAAGCCGCCGGAGTCCGTGAGGATCGGCTTGTGCCAGTTCATGAAGGCGTGGAGACCGCCGGCGTTGGCCATCACCTCCATGCCCGGACGCAGATTGAGATGGTACGTGTTGCCGAGGATGATCGAGGCGCCGTTCTCCTCAAGGTCGCGCGGCTCGAGCGCCTTCACCGTGCCCTGCGTGCCCACGGGCATGAAGACCGGCGTCTCGATGGGCCCGTGCGCCGTCCACAGCACACCCGCGCGGGCGCGGGTGGTCGCGTCGCGCGCCGTGATCTCGAAGGTTCCGGGAAGCGGTTGCTGCGGCATGGCGGGGTTTCTTTACGAAACCTAGGCGTAGTAGGCGAAGCGCTTTTCGATGCGCTCCATCGCCCAGGCGACGACGTAGTTGAAGAGGTAGTAGAAGACGCCCGCCGCGACGAGGGGCGCCATGGTGGTGTTGGCGCTCGCGAGCTGCTTGGCGAGCGTGAACATTTCCGTGACCGCGATCGTGAACGCGAGCGAGGTGTCCTTCACGAGCGTGATGACCTCGTTGCCGACCGCGGGGATCACGCGCTTGACCATCTGCGGCAGCACGATGCGGAAGAAGGTGAGGCCGCGGCCCATGCCGAGCGCCTTCGCCGCCTCCCACTGGCCGGGCTCCACAGCGAGGATGCCGCCGCGGTAGATCTCCGCGAAATACGCCGCGTAGTTGAGCGAGAACGCGATCACCGTGGCGCACAGGCGCGGATAGTGCGCGAGCGACGCGCCGAACACGTAGTACGGCGCGAAGTAGACGAACAGGATCTGCAGCATCAGAGGCGTGCCGCGCACCACGCTGATGAAGAGGCGAAAGAGCGCGGCGACCGGGCGCGCGCGCGCCATGCGGCCCCACGCCACCACGAGCCCCAGCGGCAGCGCGAAGAGCAGCGTGAGCGCGAAGATCTCCGCCGAGACGAGAAGTCCCGCGAGAAGCTCCAGCAGCATGCTCCCGATGTTCATTCGCGCTCCGCTCCGCCGCCCGTCACTTCTTCAGGATGAGGGCGTTCTTCTCGATGCCGTACTTCTCGGCGATCTTCGCCATCGTGCCGTCGGCCACGAGTTCCTTGAGCGTGGCCTGCACCTCGTCGCGCAGCTTCGTGTTGCCCTTCTTGAAGCCGATGCCGTACGTCTCGGTCATCACGATTTCCTTGAGCAGCGTGAGCTTGCCGGGCATGTCGGCCATCTTCTTCTTGGCCACGCCCACGTCGAGCGCCACCGCGTCCACCGCGCCGGAGTCGAGATCCATCACGGCCTGGTTGTAGTTCGGCATCACCACGAGCGCGGCGAAGGTCTTGCCAAGCGCGGCCACGGCCGCCTTGTCGCCCTTGCCGGAGAGCTCCTTCTGCACGGGCGTGTCGGTCTGCACGCCGACCTTCTTGCCGGCGAGATCCGACAGCGCCTTGATCGGCGAGCCCGCCTTCACGAGCACCACCTGGGAGTTGTCGATGTAGGGCTCCGTCCAGGTGTAGCCGCCCTCGCGCCCCTGGATGGTGAAGCCGTTCCAAATGCACGAGATCGCGCCGGAGTTGAGCTCCATGTCCTTCGCGTCCCAGTTGATCGGGCTGGCCACGAACGTCCAGCCGCGCCGCGCGCACACTTCGCGGGCGAGGTCGAGGTCGAATCCCTTGTATTCCGCGCCGTCCTTGAAGCCGTAGGGCGGGAAGTCGGCGTCGAAGCCGACCGTGAATTTCATCTTGCCATCGTCCTGGGGCTTGTCGCAGCCCGTGAAAAAGGAGGTGGCCGTCAACGCGGCCAGCGCCGCAAACAGGAGAGTTGTCTTTTTCATAGTGCTTAGTGCTTAGTGCTTGGTGCTTAGTGCTTAGTGCTTGGTGCTTGGTGCAAAGACTAACTTTTAATCTTTAACGCTTAACGTTTAACC
>CAVGKN010000097.1:0-4913 GCA_963629855.1 Lachnospiraceae bacterium | reverse complement strand
GTCCTTCACCTGGTCGGCGCGCATGAGCTTCTTGCAGTCCTTGCACATCGTCATGGGGTCGGCGAAGGTGTCGAGGTGGCCCGAGGCCTTCCAGATCTTCGGGTGCATGATGATCGTGGCGTCGAGGCCGGCCACGTCGCGGCGGCCGCGCACGGTGAACTGCCACCAGGCCTGCTTCACGTTCTGCTTGAGCTCGCAGCCCAGCGGGCCGTAGTCCCAGAAGCCCGGCATGCCGCCGTAGATCTCGGAGGAGTGATAGATGAATCCGCGCCGCTTGCACAGGGCGGCGAGCGGGTCGAGGGTGGACTTGTTCTCTTCTGCCATTTTGGTCTTTTCCTTTTGTGCGGCAACGGCTGGACTGCCGCCCCGCGAAAGCGTCATCCCCTCAGAATCAGCCCCTTCAGGTAGAGGCCCTCGGGGAACGTGAGGGCCACGGGGTGGTCGCCGGCGGACTGGCGCGTGCGCGCCGCGATCTGGACGTCGCGTTTGGCGTCGAAGGCGGCCTCGGCGCAGACCTTGTCGAAGAGGTCGCTCGTGAGCGCGCCCGAACACGAGAACGTGGCGAGCAGACCGCCCGGGCGCAGCAGCTTCAGGCCGAGCAGGTTGATGTCCTTGTAGCCGCGCAGGGCGCGCGTGAGGCTCGCCTTCGTGTCGGCGAACTTCGGCGGGTCGAGCACGATGAGGTCGAAGGTGCGGCCCTGGTCGCGATAGAGGCGCAGCTGCTTGAAGACGTCGGCCTGCACGAAGTCGCACGCCGTGTCGCTCGGATTGAGCGCGGTGTTGTCGCGCGCGAGCGCGAGCGCGTCCGCCGAGACGTCGAGGTGCGTCACGCTCTTCGCGCCGCCCGCGCACGCGGCGAGGCCGAAGCCGCCCGTGTAGGAAAAGCAGTTGAGCACGTCCGCGCCGCGCGCGAGGGCGCCGACCGTGGCGCGCGCGTCGCGTTGGTCAAGGTAGAAGCCCGTCTTGTGGCCCTTGCGCACGTCCACGTAGTAGCGGATCGCGCCTTCGTGGATGAGGATGCGTTCCGGCGGCTCTTCGCCCGCGAGGCAGCCGACCTCGTTCGCGCGGGCCGCGGTCTCCGCCTCCGCGCCGGGCGCGCGCAGGCCTTCGCGCACGCGCGCATCCACGTCGCTGCGGTTGTACACGCCGCGGCAGCCCGGCACGTGGCGCATCAGCGCCTCCACGAGCGTCGCCTTCCAGAACTCGGCGCCGGCGCTCGCCAGCTGCACCACGGCAAAGCCGTCGTAGACGTCCGCAATCACGCCCGGCAGCCCGTCGTTCTCGGCGTTGACCACGCGCACCGCGTTCGTGCGGCCGTCCGTCCAGAAGCGCGCGCGCCGCGCCACGGCGGTCGCCACGAGGCCGTCCACGTAGGCGGCGTCCGGCACGGCGTCTTCGCGAAACGAGAGCATGCGCACGCGGATCTGGCTCTGCGGCGAATAGGAGCCATAGCCGAGGCACTCGCCGTGCGCGGAGCGCACCTCCACGGTCTCGCCGCGCGCGGGTTCGCCCTTGACGTCGCGGATCGCCCCGGAAAAGATCCAGGGATGGTGGTGCGCCGTCGCGTAGTCGCGGCGGAAATTGAGGGTGACCGTCTTTCGTTCCGTGGTGTGCATGGCGTGCCGGTTAGATGCGTTCGAGATCGCGCTTGAGCGCCTTCTGCTTGAGTGCGTCGCGCTTGTCGTGCAGCTGGCGGCCGCGGCACACGCCGAGCTCGAGCTTCACGCGCCCCTTCGAAAGATAGAGCCGCAGCGGAATGAGCGTGAGCCCCTTGGCCTCGGTCTTCAGGCGCAGATCCTCGATCTGGCGCCGATGCACGAGCAGGCGGCGATTGCCCTGCGGCTTGTGGTTGAACCGGTTGCCGAACGCATACACCGGAATGTTCATCCCCACCACGTAGAGCTGGCCGCCCAGAACCGCCCCGTAGGCGCCCGAAAGCGACGCCTCGCCGTGACGCACCACCTTGACCTCGGTGCCGCGCAGTTCAATGCCGCACTCGATCTTCTCGAGCACGGCATAGTCGTGCCACGCCCGGCGATTTACGGCGAAATCGCCGATGGGTTTCTTCTTGGTCTTGCCGTCCGCCACGGGTTACGCGAAGATGGACTTGCTCGCCACGTGCTTCTGCCAGCGCGTCTTCGCATCTTCGGCCTTGGCGATCGCGTCGAAGTCGATTTCGCTGATGAGCTTGCCTTCGGCGACCTCGCGCAGCGCGGTGTCGACCTTGTCCTCATCGGAGGAAAACGGACGCACCAACGGCTTTTCGCCGGCGATGAGCTGCTTTTCCCGCTTCGAGATCAGGTTCACGAGAACCGGAATCGAGGGAACGCGTTCGTGGGCTTTCTTCAGAAGTTCGGTATCCATGTCGTGCTTTTCCGTTCTTTTCCCGCGGCCCTTCTGCCGCAAAGTGAGCCTACTAGTATACACTTTCGCGCGGCATCCGTAAAGCCGACGCATTTTTGGCCCATTCAGCCCCGTATGGCAAGAGCAGAGTCTTTTAATGCGTCGGCCGTAGCGTGACCGGCTTCATCCCTTGAAAATCACGAACTTGCGCACGAAGAAGTTGACGAAGAACGAGACGATGATCTCGACCACCACGGCGAGCGAGGTCATCATGCCGCAGGCGTCGATCAGCGCCTTCATCACGCCCAAGGCGATCACGGTCGCGAGCGTCGAGGCGCCGAAGAAGAGCCCCAGCTCCACGTACCAGCGAAACTTGCCGGGCGTGAACACAAACCACCGGTTCATCAGCCAGCAGAAGATGTTCGCGAGCACAAAGCCGCCCGCCGTGTCGATCGCCGCGAGCGTGCCGCGCGCGGCGTACCACGGCTCCGCGCCCGTGAACGGGACGGCGGGCAGATGGAGAAAGCGCACCGCCCAGTCGTCGGGCGTGAGGCAGAGCAGCCAGCACGAGGCGAGCACGTAGAACACGCCCGTCTGCACACATGTGGCCATTACGCCAATCACGCCGTACTTAAAAAGCTGCCAGATTGTTTTCTGCATGTTGTCCATTTTAGTGCCTAGTGCCTAGTGCTTAGTGCTTAGTGCTTGGTGCTTGGTGCCTCGTGCGGAGTCCTGCACGGCGTTTAACGCACTAAGCACCAAGCACTAAGCACCAAGCACTAAGCACCAAGCACTAAGCACCAAGCACCAAGCACTCAGCACCAAGCACTCAACACTCAAGTCCTCAAGATCTCATTCACCTTGGCCATGACGGCGAAGGCGTCGGCCACGTAGAGCACGTCGGCCTTGCCCTGCGCCCAGCCGCAGTTCGCGTCGAGGTTCACGGCGCGGCGTTCGTTCACGAAGCGCCAGCCCACCACGTGGGGCTCCTCGCCGTGGCAGCACGTGGAAAGGCCCTTGGCGTGGCGCGGTGTCGCGCCCGTCTGGCCAACCTGGTTCATGTGGCTCATGAACGAAAACGCCTGCGCGGCCTCCGGCATATCGACGAGCGACTTGGAGGAGCCGAGCGAGGCGCCCGACGCCGCGAGGAAGTCCGTGATCGTGGCGGCGGCCGTGTCGAGATGCGTCGCGCCGTCGGCCTGCTTCTTCGTCCAGCCCGCGCCCGCCACGAAGAGGAGCTTCGCATCGGGCTTGATCGTGGAGGCTCCGCCGTTGCCGGCCGCGACCACGCCGTTGACCATCGTGCGCGTGGCCGCCGTCGCGGCAAGCGTGGCCGCCGCGGGCGTGACGCCGACCTTGGCGCACAGTTCGCCAAAGAGCGACGGATCCGTGACGATCACCCACGGCCGCGCCGCGCGGCTGAATGTGGTGAGGATGCGCTGGCGATACGCCCAGCGCTGCACGGACGCCTTGTCGCCGTCCACGACGACGTCGACCACGTTCGTGTCGAGGGCCGCGCCCGCGCGGAGCGCCGCGGCGGGCATGGCGCGCTTCACGCGCGAGGTTCCGGGCACGAGCACCAGCTCCGCGCCCGCGTTCTTGATGAGGTCGGCAAAAGCCGGCACGTCCTGTGCGAACGTTCCGTTGCCGTCGATCGTATACGCTGCAATCTTCATGTCAAATGTCCTTTCTTCGCGCGGGGCTACGCCTTGATCCAGTCCACGATCTCCTGCGCGATCGCGTCCACGGGCATGTCCTTCTTGACGACGGTGTCGCGCTTGGCGCGCGGCACTTCGACCTTTTCGTAGGCGATGCCGCCCACGCCGACGGTTGCAGTCGCCGCCTTCATGAGAGCGGGCATGAGGCCGCGCATGTTCATCATGCCGACCTGCGGGTTGTTCGGCGGCTCGGGCAGACTGCCCGTGGCCCACGCGATCGCGGCCGGGAAGCCCGCGCACGTGCTGGAGAGGTACTGGCCGCCCTCGATGCGTTCGAGCACCGTGAACGAGTCGTCGTCCGCCAGCTTGAGTTCGTCCACGCCCGTGAACGACTCGGTGATGCCGAGCGTTTCGGCCACGTACTGCAGCGTCACGCCCGCGTCGCGGGAGGCGCTCGCGCAGCCGCCGAAGAGCAGCGTGGAGGAGAGGTCGAGACCGGGAATCGTCTTGATCGCCTTGGCGAGTTCGGCCGCCGTGTCGCGCGCCTCCGTGAAGCCGCCCGCCGGCGCATTGACCGCCACGAGCGTGAACGGTGCCTTCTGCGCCACGGTCATCATGAGCTGCTGCAGCTTCGCCTTGGGGCCGAGCGCGACAAGGTAGACCTTCGAGCCCGTGCGCTGCTTGGCGAGATTCGCCGCCTCGTAGAGCGCGCACGCGGCCCAGGGGTCGAGCACGCTCGGCAGCATCTGTTCGTTCTTGAGGCCGGGGCCCTGCGGGGTCTCGACCGGTTCCAGGGTCTGCAGCGGATCCGGCACCAGGGAGCCGCACACAATGATCGTAAGTGGTTTGCTCATAGACGAGTCCTGTTCTATCTTTTTTTCGTGTTCGTTGAAACAGTATACCACATCTCAC
>CAVGKN010000096.1:0-4915 GCA_963629855.1 Lachnospiraceae bacterium | reverse complement strand
AATCGTCCGCTTCCGCAGGGAACGTTGCTGTCGATTTTCCGTCAGGCCGGGATTACGCCGCCACGGTGATTTCTTCACGCAGTAGCGGTCCGTTTCTTTTCAGAAAAATTGGCCAACGAGATGCCACGAAAGCCATTCTCGAAGGCTTTTTTCTTTTGTGAAATCTCTGACAAAGGCCTGTCGGTAAAAGGGGTTTGTCGCCCCAATACTGAAAACCAAAATCAAAGAGCATCACTTCGGCCTCACTGGACGCTGGCTGCCGGTCCGGGAATGCTGGAATGCTGAATTGTTCGGCCGACGCATTTTTTGTCCCATTCAGTCCCGTATGGCGAGAGCAGAGCCTTTTAATGCGGCCCTGCCCTGATTCCGCGAAACTATGGTATACTATCGCCCATGGCAAAATATGCAGAGAAACTCCGGAAGGAGCATGGCGGCAAGGGGAAGAACGCGGGCAGGACGATGACCGGCGCGCTGCACATCGCGCGCAACGGGGCGGGCTTTCTCATTGACCCGCAGACGAACGAGGCCACGTGGATCGAACGCGAAGACCTCGGCACCGCGCTTGTGGGCGACACGGTGACGATCGCGCTCAAGCCGCCGCGGCCGGCGCGCTTCGCCCGCGAGAATGGCGGCAAGACCGGCCCGGAAGGCCGCATCGTGCGCATCGAGGCGCGCGCGCCGCGCGCGATCGTGGGCACCGTCGTCTCGTGCGGTCGCTTCACGCGCGTGCAGCCGCTCTCGCCGACGTATCGCCAGGAGTTTCTCGTGCCGGGCGCCAAGGGCGCGCGCGTGAACGACCGCGTGGTCATGCGCTTCGTGCGCTGGGACAACCCGCGCCTCGCGCCGGAAGGCGAGATCACGGACGTGATCGGCCCGGCGGACGATCCGTCGCTCGACACGCTCGCCGTGATGAAGCAGTACGACCTGCCCGAAGCCTTCCCGCCCAAGGTCGTCGCCGAAGCCGAGCGCGTGGGCGCGCGGCTTGGCGCGCCGGAAGGGAAGATCGCGCCGAAGGGCAAGGGCGCCGCGAAGCCGCTGAAGCGGCTCGACCTGCGGCGCAAGTTCATTTTCACGTGCGATCCCGAAAGCGCGCGCGACTACGACGACGCGCTCTCGCTCGAGACGGACAAGGCGGGAAACCGCGTGCTCGGCGTGCACATCGCCGACGTCTCGCACTTCGTCACGCCCGGCAGCGCGCTCGACCGCGAAGCCTACACGCGCTCGACCTCCGTCTATCTCGTGGACAAGGTCGTGCCCATGCTGCCCGAGCAGCTCTCGAACGGCGTGTGCTCGCTCGTGCCGAACGAAGACCGCTACGCCTTCTCCGCCTTCCTCACGTTCGACGCGGCGGGGCACTGCATCGCGCGGTCGTTCGCGAAGAGCGTGATCCGCAGCAAGGCGCGCTTCACCTACGAGCAGGTGATGGCGGAGCTGCGCGGCGAGAAGGTCAAGAAGCTGAGCGCCACGGCGCGCAAGGCGCTGCTCGGCATCCACGCGCTCGCGCAGCAGCTGCGCAAGAACCGCTTTGCGGACGGCGCGCTCGACATGGAGGTGCCCGAGGTCGAGATTAAGATCGACGAGCACGGCATGATGACGGGCCTCGAGGTGCGTCCCTACGACGAATCGCACCAGATGATCGAGGAGTGCATGGTCGCGGCAAACGAGGCCGTGGCGAAGGAGCTTTGGACGCGCGGCGTGAAGATTCTCGCGCGCCTGCACGAACCGCCGGACGCGGAGAAGCTCGAAGACCTGCGCGCGAACCTCGTCAAGCTCGGCATCGCGTGCGGCGACCTCACGAACCAGAAGAACCTCGCGAAGTTCCTGAAGAAGATCAAGGGCTCGCCGCTGGAGGGCACGCTCTCCGTGATGGTGCTGCGCTCGATGAAGCGCGCGCTCTACTCGGCGAAGGAGATCGGCCACTTCGGGCTCGCGAAGAAGTACTACGCGCATTTCACGAGTCCGATCCGGCGCTATCCGGATCTCGTGCTGCATCGCCAGCTCGCGTCGTGGCTCGCCGGCACGGGTGGCCGGCTCGACCTCGGCTGGCTCAACGCGGCCGCGCTGCATTGCTCCGAACGCGAGCAGAACGCGGACGACGCGGAGCGCGCGCTCGACGAAATCAAGAAGTACCGCTATCTGCAGCAGGTGCTGGAGCGCGAGAAGGGCGGCCGCTTCGAGGCCGTGGTCTCCAAGTGCACGCGCTACGGCGTGTTCGTGGATCTGCCCGCGCTCGCCGTGGGCGGCATGGTGCACGTGTCGAAGCTCTCGGACGCCTACCTGCGCTGGGACGAGGCGGCCGAGGCGCTCGTGGGCGGCGGCAAGACGTGGCGCGTGGGTGCGAAGCTCATGGTGCGCGTGGAGAAGGTCGACTTCGACCGCCGGCTCGTCGACTTCGTGCCGGTGGCCGACGCAACGCCCAAGAAGAAAAGCAAGAAGGCGAGGCGATGAGATGACGTTGAGGAACCTGGCCTGCTTGGGCGCACTCGCGTTCGGCGCGTGGTGCGCGGCGGCGGCGGCGGACGTGGACGCCTACGACATCGGAAGCGACCTTGCGGACGAGGCGTTTTGGTTATCTGACCCCGTGTCCTTCGTGAAGCGGCATGAGGCGCAGGCCTTCCAGTTCACCTCCGCAGACCGCGCGGGGGCGGATACGCGCCTGGACGGCGCGGTGACGTTCCTCGGTCTGCCCGTGTACGAGACGAAGGTCGCGTTCGGCGAGACGGGCGGCGTGGCGCGCGTGGAGCTGCTGCTCTACACGACGGCCGGCACGGAGCGCTTCGAGACGCTCACGGCGGCGGACGGGAGGCGTCTGCGCCGCCGCACGCACAAGGAGGCGCCGACGCTCACGCGCGATGCCTTCACGCAGCTTGTGAAGGACGCGCGCGGCCATCTCACGGCGGAGGGGGCGAAAACGCCGCCGATCGAGAAGGAACGCGCGCCGAAGCCCGGCACGGTGCAGAAGGCGCAGACGTGGCCGAAGACGAAGATTCCCACGATGGCGCGGCTTACGTGGAGCTACGCGCAGCAGGGCGGCAAGGCGGCGACGTTCAGGGCGGGCTTCGTGCGCCTCGCGGTGGACGGGCCGGAGCGGCTCGCCGTTGGCGGAAAGGCCGGCACGAAGTCCGTTGGCGCGACGGTGGCGAAGGGCGCGAAGAAAATCATCGACAATGTGATCCGCGATTCGCGCGGCGACGTGTTCATCGACGGCGTGCCCATGGTCGACCAGGGCCAGAAGGGCTACTGCGCGGCGGCGGCAAGCGAGCGCGTGCTGCGCTACTACGGCGTGGATGTGGACGAGCACGAGATCGCGCAGGCGGCGGGCACCACCGCCGAGGCGGGGACCACCACGCGCGGCATGAAGGACTCCGTGCAGGCCATCGGCAAGAAGTACAAGCTCGCGACCGTCGTCACCTATGGCGACTTCGAGAAGCCCATGAGCGAGCGTATCGACGGGCTCGTGAAGGAAGTGGAGAACTACAACAGGGCCGCGAAGAAGCTGCGCAAGAAGGAAATCCCGGAAGGCGTCTACGTCAAGCGCCGCGGCAGCATGGTCATGTATTCCTCCGAAGCCGTGGATGCGGCGATGGATCCCGAAGTGCTGCGCGAGATGAAGGTGAACGGTGCGCAGCGCTCGAAGTTCACGCGCTTCCTCAAAAGCGTGCACGACCAGGTCAACAAGGGCATCCCGCTCTTCTGGGGCGTCACGCTCGGCATCTATCCCGAGCCCGACATCCTGCAGGCGCGCGGCGGCCACATGCGCCTGATCATCGGCTACAACGACAAGAAGAAGGAAATTCTCTACACGGACACCTGGGGGGCCGGCCACGAGCTCAAGCGCATGCCCGCCGAGTGGGCCTGGACGATCTCGCACTGCCTCATGTACATGAAGCCGCTCCGCTAGACCCGGCGCGCGGCACGAAAGAACACCTCTCATGGAACTCGCCCTTCTCATCAACAAGTTCGCCGTCGAAGGCCGCCTCGTCACGCTCGTGCCTTTCGGCACCGGCAACATCAACGACACCTTCCTCGCCGTCTTCCGCAACACGTTCACGGAAACGCAGGTGGTGCTGCAGCGCGTGAACCGCGCCGTCTTCACCAACCCCGAGGCCATCATGCGCAACATGCACGTGCTCACGCAGCATGGCCACGCCAAGCTCGAGGCCGACGCGCTCACCGACCGCGACGACCGCGTGTGGCAGATGCCGCGCATCGTCAAGACGAAGGACGGCGCAGACTTCGTGACGGACGAGGACGGTCAGGTGTGGCGCGTGATCACGCGCATCCTCTCCGCGCACGCGTTCGACACGGCGCAGAGTCCCGAGCATGCGCTTGAGTGCGGCGCGGCGCTGGGCCACTTCCACTACCTCGTGAGCGATCTCGACCCGGCGCAGATCGAAGACCCGCTACCGGGCTTCCACGTGACGAGCGGCTATCTCGCGCACTACGACGCCACGCTCGCCTCGGACAACGCGCGCGCGCTGCTCGGCGCCTCGATGGAGGCGAAGCGTCTCGCGAAGTACATCGAGGAGCGGCGCGACTTCGCCGTGTCGCTGGAACGGGCGGAGGCGCGCGGCGAACTGCGCAAGCGCATGTTCCACGGCGACCCGAAGGTGAACAACATCATGATCGACGACTTCACCGGCAAGGGCACGGCGATGATCGACCTCGACACCGTCTCGCCCGGCCTCATGCACGTGGACGTGGGCGACGCCGTGCGCTCGATCTGCAACCCCGCCGGCGAGGAGGAGCTCAACCTCGGCAAGGTGACGTTCGACGAGACGCTCTTCTCCGCCTTCATGAAGGGCTATCTGAAGGAGGCCGGCTCGTTCATGACCGACGTCGAGCGCGCGTATCTCTACGACGCGATCCGCCTGCTGCCGTTCGAGCTCGGGCTGCGCTTCTTCCAGGACTATCT
>CAVGKN010000095.1:0-4954 GCA_963629855.1 Lachnospiraceae bacterium | reverse complement strand
GAGTAGAAATGGCCATAATGAACAGAAAACGCACGATGACGCTGCTGGCCGGTCTGGGGCGTTCCACGATCTTTTGCGCCGCCGCCGCCGCGCTGCTCGGCGCCGGTGTCTGCGCGGGCGCAACAAACGACGTGCCCGTGGAGGCGGCTGCGCCCGACGCACTCGCCTTCAACGCCGGCGCCGATCTGCGCGTGCGTCAGGAGATCATGCACAACGTGCCGGGACTGCCGGGCGGTTCCGGCGCCGTGCTGCCGCGCGCCGCGCGCAAGATGCAGAACCACATCCGCTATCGTCCCCGCGTGTGGACGCAGCTCGACGCCGGGCCGTTCACGCTCTATGGGCGCCTTGTGGACGAAATGCGCGAGTATCCCGTGAAGAACGGCGTGAAGCGCAAGAACCGGTCTTACACCTTCCCCGACGAAGTCGTGCTCGATAACCTCTACCTCGAGGGGCGAGGACTCTTCGACGGCTTCCTCGACTTCCGCTTCGGCCGGCAGGATCTCTTCCTCGACGGGCGTTCCGCGGTGGGCCTCGACCGCATCATGCTCGACGGCACGCCCGCCGATGGTTCGCGGTCGAGCTTCGCCGACATGCTGCGCGTGACGCTGCATCCCTCCGACACGTCGTCGCTCGACGTCTTCGCCCTCTACGACAACAGCCGCAACGACATCCGCTGGGGCAACCACCTCTCGCGCGGCCGCGCCCTCACCGCGCTTCATCCGAGCGATTCGCCCGACATGGACGAGTGGGGCGGCGGCATCGTGTGGAACGACGTGCTCTTCGACGGCGGTCTGCCCTATCAGCTCTACGTGGTGCACAAGCACGCCGAGGCCTACACCGCGCCGAGCGGCGCGCGCATCCCCGACAAGCAGATCACGACCGTGGGCGCGCACGTGATGCCCGTGTTCAACGAGAACCTCTCGTTCGATCTCGACGTGGCCCAGCAGTTCGGCACGCGCTCGAACGGCGCCCAGGCCGGCGGCGCCATGGCCTACGCCGCGCTCGACTTCCACCGCGCGGCGTCGGCGGCGGGCATTCACCCCTACGCGCGCCTTTCCGCCTACTACCTTTCCGGCGATCGCCACAGCACGGGCGAGAAGAACGGCGACACGGCCTGGGACCCGATGTGGTCGCGTGCGCCGCAGGATTCCGAGCTCGTGCAGTATGGCACGCTCTACGCCCTTGGCTACTGGAGCAACATGCTCTACACGAAGTTCACGCTCGGCGCGAAGTTCGGCGCGCACCACGGCCTCTGCGCCTACTCCGGGCCGATGTGGGCCGCCGCGCAGGATCACCTCGGCCACGCGGACGGCTCGGGCGACAGCATGTTCAAGGGCGTACTCTCCGTGATCCGCTACGACTTTCCGATTCTGCTCGCGCCGAAGGACGCGCGCGGCACGGACCGCTTCGAGATCTTCGGCCATCTGCTCGCCGAAGTGTTCAACCCCGGCGACTACTATGACACTTCGCGTCCTTCCTACTTCCTGCGCTGGGAAATCAACATCCGTTTCTGACAATTGTGCTAAACTATCTGCTTCCCGAATCAGGGATGAAAGTCTAGGAACCATGACCAACACGAAACGCTTTTCTTCGAAATCGGCCTTCACGCTCATCGAGCTGCTCGTCGTGATCGGCATCATCGGCGTCCTCTCCGCCGTCATGATCGGCATGATGAGGGGGTCGAGCGACTCCGCGCGCGCGACGCAGTGCATGACCAACATGCGCGGCCTCGCGGTCGCCGCGATCAACTTTGCCATGCAGGACACATATGGTCACTTCCCGGCGGCCGGTTCGCACAAATGGATGAGTGCCACGAGCCCCATCACCTATCCGGAGCGCAAGGGCTGGATTTCCTGGAACTATCCGCATCCGAACAACCGGAGCAAGGCGGGCGGCTCGGCCATCGCGTTCGACGAAGCCAACCGCGAGACGCTGCTCTACGCGATCACGAATGGCTGCCTCTGGGCGATGGGCGGAAAGACCGAACAGACCTATTTGTGCCCTGAGCACGATGCGGCGTTCATGAAGGCGAACAAGCGGCATCCCGGCTGGAGCTACGTGATGAACGAAGACTTTGGCTGGGCGAGCAGGGGCCTCGGAAAACCGCTTCCGCGCTGGACGGGCCAGGGCTATGGAAACATGAGCGTGTACGACACGACGAAGAAGTCGAGCATAACGCGGGGGCCGGATCGCGTGTTGATGTTCGCGGAGATCCAGGGCTACACGGATACGAAGCACAACCTCACGGCGCTCACGAGCGCGAGCGGCGACCGGGGCGACAGCGTGCTGCAGTACAAGTCGACGGTCGAGGCGATTGGCTTCAACCATCCGCAGAGCTCGGGCAAGATTGCCGGGCATGTCGCCTTCGCCGACGGCCACGTGGAGAAGTTGCTCTATCCCGAAAGCGGGAACGTGGAGCAGCTCACGCAGTGGCTCTGTTCGGGGCGTCAGGTGTCCTTCAACGGCACGATGTACCGCGACATAACGGAAAGCAACTAGTCTCCCAACTCCCCTCTACCAACTACCAACTGCTAACTACCAACTACACAAATGGCTTCCGCAGCGACACGATACGACGACGACAACATTCAGCACCTCAACCCCATGGAGCACATCCGCCGGCGGCTCGGCATGTACATTGGCCGCGCCGGCGACGGCAGCGACTACGACGACGGCATCTACGTGCTCCTGAAGGAAGTGATCGACAACGCGATCGACGAGTTCATCATGGGCTTCGGCCGCCGGGTGGAGATCCACCTCGACTGGGACACTGGCTCGTGCAGCATCCGCGACTTCGGGCGCGGCATTCCGCTCGGCAAGGTGGTGGACTGCGTGAGCGAGCTCAACACGGGCGGCAAGTTCAACACCGAGAGCTTCCAGTTCTCCGTGGGCATGAACGGCGTGGGCACGAAGGCCGTGAACGCGCTTTCCGACCGCTTCTACGTGCGCGCCGTGCGCGACGGCGAGTATTCCGACGCGCTGTTCGAGAAGGGCGTGCTGAAGGAGAAGCATCGCGGCAAGTGCAAGGACGCCGGCGAGCGCAACGGCACGCTCGTGGAGTTCCTGCCCGATCCCACGATCTTCAAGAAGTTCCGCTTCCGCGAAGAGCACGTGATGCGCCGCCTCAAAATGTACGCCTACCTCAACGCCGGCCTCACGCTCGACCTCAACGGCACGAAGGTCGTCTCGAACGAGGGGCTTGCGGATCTCATCCAGGACGAGGCGCAGTTCGAGAAGATCTACCAGCCATTCCACTTCCGCTCGAAGACGCTCGAGTTCGTGTTCACGCACACGAACCGCTTTTCGGAGGAATACTACTCGTTCGTCAACGGCCAGCACACGACCGAGGGCGGCACGCACCTTTCCGCGTTCAAGGAGGGCCTCACCAAGGCGCTCAACGAGTTCTCGAAGAAGAAGTTCGACGGCGACGACGTGCGCGAGGGCATCATCGGCGCGATCGCGATCCGCATGCAGGAGCCGACCTTCGAGGGCCAGGCCAAGACGAAGCTCGGTTCGCCCGAAATCCGCGCCGAGCTCGTGGCCGAGATCAAGAAGGAGGCCGAGGCGCTCTTCCACAAGAATCCGGTCGAGGCGGAGAAGCTGATCGCCAAGGTGGAGGAGACGGCGAAGCTGCGCAGCCAGCTCAACACGATCAAGAAGCAGGCGCGCGAGCGCAGCCAGGCCGTGAGCGTGCGCGTGCCGCAGCTCAAGGACTGCAAGCGCCATCTGCGCCTCGACAAGCTCGACAAGAAGACCGGCCAGCCCGAAGGCAGCGACACGATGATCTTCCTCACCGAGGGCAAGTCCGCCGGCGGCACGCTCAACCGCTCGCGCGACGCGGATCGCCAGGCCGTCTTCTTCCTGCGCGGCAAGTGCCTCAACACGTGCGGCCTCGCAAAGGACGTGCTCTACAAGAACGTGGAGTTCTTCAACCTGATCAAGACGCTCGACATCGAGGAGACGCTCGAGCACCTGCGCTACGGCCGGATCGTGTTCGCGACGGATGCCGATGTGGACGGCCTGCACATCCGCAATCTGCTGATCACGTTCTTCATGCGCTTCTACAAGCAGCTCGTGCTCGACAAGCGCATCTTCATCCTCGAGACGCCGCTCTTCCGCGTGCGCAACAAGAAGGAGACGTTCTACTGCTTCTCCGAGGACGAGCGCGTCAAGGCGCTCGAGAAGTGCGGCAAGACCGCCGAGACCACGCGCTTCAAGGGCCTTGGCGAACTCAACCCGGAGGACTTCTCCGAGTTCATCGGCCCGCACATGCGCCTCACGCCCGTGTCGTGCATGGACGACAGCGAGATCGACAAGACGATCACCTTCTACATGGGCGCCAACACGCCCGAGCGCAAGGACTACATCATGGACAACCTCGTGTGCGACGCGAGCGAGTTCTGATCACCACGTCGAACGGGAGCACACGCCTCATGAGCGGACTGCACATCGGAACATACGCGAGGCTCGTCGCGCTGATCTTCTGTGCGCTTCCGGCGTTTGGCGCTGTGACGAACGCGGTCGGAGGCGCGGTGGAGAAGGGCGAGGCGGCGCCGCGGAAGCGGGTGGCGGATCTGCCGAAAATCGCCACGGGGGCGAATGGCCTTGTGGAGGTGGTGGCGGCCGACGTGCCCGGCGATCCGGTGGGATTCCGTTTGCCGATTCTCCAGTTCACGACGCGGCTGGTGCGGGACGTCGAGCGCGTCTACGGGCTTGAGATGCCGCGCGGCGAGGTGGGGCTGCTCATCCACGCGCAGGACGGCACGACGAACGACGTGCGCGTGATTTCGCGCGCGGGGCGGCGGGGCGGCGCGGCGATCACGCACATCTGGCTGCCGTCGCCGGGCTTCTCCGACCTCGAGGCCCTGCGCTACGCGATCGTGAAGGGCTACTTCCGCTGCTGGATCGACCGCGCCCGCGCCGCGAAGGCGACCGTGCCCGCCGCCGAGATGCC
>CAVGKN010000094.1:0-4967 GCA_963629855.1 Lachnospiraceae bacterium | reverse complement strand
TGTCCCATTCAGCCCCGTATGGCAAGAGCAGAGTCTTTTAATGCGTCGGCCGTAGGTCAAGAGGGTAAAATGCCGCACGGAAACGGCGAAAATATGGTATACTCTTTGGCCTATGTTTCGGGCATTAGAAGAGAGGTCGAAGCGGACGCGGGCGCAGGGGCGCGCGCGGGGGCTTTGCCATGCCCGGAACTGGAGGTCGCCGCTGTCATGAAGAAGCTGCTCGGCGCGCTCACGCGCAACTGGGGCCTCAAGCTCGCCTCGCTCTTTCTCGCGATCGTCATCTTCTACTGGGTGCGCGGCTCGATCGGCCGCAGCCAGCAGGACGGCGGCGCGATCTCGCTTCCCGTAAAGGTCGCACCGTAATGTCGCAGCCCGCAGAACACAAGAACAGCAAGGACGGCAAGGACGCATCCGAGGCCACGATCCGGCGACGCCTGATCGGCTTCTTCATGTTTCCGGTCGCGCTCTTTCCCCTTCTCGCCCTCGTCTCCTACAACTGGCGCGACATCTCGGCGCTGTGCGTGCCGCCGGCCTCGCCGACCTCGAATCTGATCGGCGTGGCGGGCGCGTGGTTCGCCTACTACGGCTACCAGCTGATCGGCCTGGCGATCTGGTTCGTGCCGCTCCTGTGCGTGTTCGCGGGCCTGCTGCTCGTGATGGGGCGCGCGCTGCAGATCGGCCGGCGCGCGTTCGCGACCCTGCTCTTCATTCTCTCGGCCACGTGCCTGCTGCAGCTCGTGGGGCACACGGCCACCGTGACGGCGCTGCTGTACGCGCTCAACATCGCCCCGAACGCGGGCGGCGCCGTGGGCTATCTCGTGATGACGCGCGGCCTCGCCCGCCTGCTCTCGCCCTTTGGCTCGGGCGTGCTCATGCTCGCGCTCGCGCTCTACGCGCTGCTCTTCGGCATCGGCTTCCGCACCATCATCGGCTTCTTCGCGCGCCTCACCGCCTGGGCGAGCGACGGCGACGACGCAGGCGACGCGATGGCGGGCGACGCCGCGCAGCAGGATCCGGAGCAGATCCGCGCCGCGCTCGCCGCCTCGCGCGAAGAGGCCAAGGCCCAGCGTCTCGCCGAGAAGCAGCGCATCGCCGACGAAAAGGCCGCCGCCAAGGCCGAGCGCGAGGCCGCGCGCGAAGAGGCCCGCCGCCTCCGCGAGGAACAGCGCCAGCAGAAGGAGGCCGAAAAGCAGCGTAAGGCCGCCGAGCTCGAGGCCGCCCGCCAGCGCGTGGTGCAGGACTTCCTCCCCGCGCGCGGAGCGCCCACCGCCCCGTCGCCGCTCGCCACGCCCGTCGCGCCCGCCGCGAAGTCCGCCCCCGCCAAGCCCAAGCCCGCCGCGAAGCCCGCCGAACCAGTGGAGCCGCCGAAGGAAGAAAAAGAAGAACCCGCGCGCGAATACGGGCCCTACGAACTGCCGCCCGTCACCCTGCTGCACGAGGTGCCGCCCAAGCCCGCCGGCGTCGACGACCCCGAGCATATGGCGCAGCGCCTCATCGACACCCTGCGCGTCTTCGACATCAACGCGCAGCTCGCCTTCTACATCGCCGGACCCGTGGTCACGCAGTACGCGCTCACGCTCGACCTCGGCACGCGCGTGGAGAAGGTCGCCAACCTGCAGCGCAACATCCAGATGGCCCTGCAGGCGAAGTCGCTGCGCATCGAGGCCCCGATCCCCGGCAAGAACGCCGTGGGCATCGAAGTGCCCAACGCGCACCCGTGCTCCGTCTGCTTCCGCGAAATCATCGACGGCGAGATCTGGCAGAAGAACTCGCCCGAGAAGTTCCAGGTGCCGCTGCTGCTGGGCAAGGACGCCGCCGGCAACGACCTCGTGGCCGATCTCGCCAAGCTGCCGCACCTGCTCGTGGCCGGCGCCACGGGCCAGGGAAAGTCCGTGTGCCTCAACTCCATCATCAACGGCCTGCTCATGTGCCGCACGCCCGAGCAGCTGCGCCTCATCATGGTGGACCCCAAGCGCGTGGAGTTCACCTCCTACCAGAAGCTGCCGCATCTGCTCGTGCCCATCATCAACGACACGAACAAGGTCGTCTTCGCCCTGCGCGCCGCCTTGGTGGAAATGGACAAGCGCCTCAAGCTCTTCGCCCGCGCCAACTGCCGCAACATCGTGGACTACAACACGCGCAAGACGCTCACGCAGGCCGACATGTTCACGGGCGAAGAGAAGCCGGTGGGCGGCGATTCCGACATGCCGCGCACGATTCCCTACATCGTGATCATCATCGACGAGGTGGCCGACATCATGTCCGCCGCCAAGAAGGAAGTCGAGCCGGTGATCGCGCGCCTCACCGCCCTTGCGCGCGCCACGGGCATCCACCTGATCCTCGCCACGCAGCGGCCGGATACGAACATCATCACGGGCGTGATCAAGTCCAACATCCCCGGCCGCATCGCGTTCAAGACGTCGTCCTCCATCGACTCGCGCACGATTCTCGACGCGACGGGCTCCGAGCTGCTCATCGGCCGCGGTGACATGCTCTTCAAGATGTCCGACGGCCGCCTGCTGCGCGCGCAGGGGTCGTACATCTCGGACGAGGAAATCGCCAACATCGTCACGTTCATCGGCGAGCACGCGCCCGTGCAGTTCGACGAGAAGCTCACGCGCAAGCTCGAGCGCATCAAGGAGGTCGATCCGAGCGAGGAGCTCGAAGGCGACGAGATGGGCGACGACGACGGCGAGGCCGACGATCCCGCGCCGCCGCCTTCCGCCAACGGCATTCCCGCGCCCGCCGGCATGACGACGAGCAAGGAGGACGCGCTCTACCGCCAGGCGCTCACCGTGCTGCGCGACACGAAGCGCGCCTCGATCTCGCACTTCCAGCGGCGCATGGGCATTGGTTACAACCACGCCGCGCGCATCGTCGACCTGCTCGAGGAGCGCGGCGTGATCGGCACCACCAAGGGCGCCGGCCCGCGCGAGATCCTGCTCGACCCGGAGGCCCTGCTCGCGCAGATGGACGGCGAGGCCGCCCCCGCCCTTCCCGACGACGCCGACGGCGCCGCCGATACCCTTTCCACCGAACCGCAACCCTCGAGCGAGGATGATCCCCTCGCCTTCCCGGAGGAGAATGAATAACCCATGAGCTCACTCGGTCAAACACTCCGTCAGGCGCGCGAAGCCAAAGGCTTCACGCAGTCCAAGGTCGCCTCCGAAACGCGCATCCTCGTGCAGATCATCGACGACATCGAAAACGAGGACTTCCACCGCATCGCCGCCCCGATCTACGGGCGCGGCTTCGTGCGCCTCTTCGCCGAATGCGTCGGCCTCGATCCTCAGCCGCTCATCCGCGAATTCATGGACATCTACGAAGGCCGCCGCCAGCCCACCGTGCTCGTGCGCGACGTGCCCTCGCCCGTCGCGCCCACTCCCGCGCCGATGCCCACGCCGCCCGCGCCTGCGCAGATTCCCGAACCGGAGCCTGCACCCGAGCCCGCGCCCATTGCGCCTGCGCCCGCACCGATGCCCGAACCCGCGCCGATGCCCGAACCCGCGCCCGCACCTATTGCGCCCGAGCCCGAACTGATCGTGCCGTCGTCGGAGCCGCCGCCGATCGTGCGCGGCCTCGATCTCTTCGACCCGCAGCCCCAGAAGCCCGCGCCACAGCCGGCTCCGCAGCCCGCCGCGCCACAGCCCGCCGCGCCCTCGCGTGCGGCTCAGTACTCCGACTCGCCCTTCCTGCCCTCCACGCCCTACGAGGATCTGGGCCCCAGCGCGGCCGAGCGTTTCCGCAAGGGGCTCTCCTCGGTGTCGCACGGCGTGGTGCAGACGATGCGGGGCATTCCGCGCAGCGCCTGGCGCAAGGCCGTGCTCATGCTCGGCGCGCTCGCCGTGCTCGCCCTGATCGTCTTCGGCTGCGTCACGCTCTACAAGATGACCGCGCAGCCCGCCGTGCCCGTCGCGCCCGCACGGCCGCTTGAGCCCGCCGCCGCAAAGCCCGCAGCCGCGAAACCAACCGCGACCAAGCCGGCCGCCAAGCCCGCCGCCAAGGGCAAGCTGCGCTCCACGGGGCAGAAGGTGCCGCCGCTCTACATCGACTGACCATGAAATGTGAATTGTGCAACAAGGCCGCCGCCACGCGCGCCATCACCGTGAAGAAGGACGGCGTGGAGAAGGAACTCTACGTGTGCGCCGCCTGCGCGGCCGCCGCGCAGAATGGCGGGGCGCCTTCCCGCGCTGCGGTGCAGAAGAAACAACCCGCCAAAGACGAGCCGCCGCCCCCCTTCGTGGAAGATCTCGTGAAGGCCACCCTCGGCTTCATGAAGGGCGTCTCCGACGCCGAAGACGAGGCCCACAAGACGTGCCCCACCTGCCATCTGACGTGGGAGAAGGCCAAGGAGAACGGGCGCCTCGGCTGCCCCGCCTGCTGGCGCGCCTTTGGCAGCCAGATCCGCGAGACCTTCCTCGAAGGCCAGTTCGGCCGCGCCCACGTGGGCGCCGCGCCGGCCGTGGAGCATTTGCCCGACAAAAAGTCCGTGCGCGCCGTGCTCGAGCGCGACCTCAAGACGGCCATCGCGCGCGAGGACTTCCGCCGCGCCGCGGAACTCAAGCGCAAGCTCGACGACATGGGGGATCCGTCATGAGCGCGCGCCGCAGCAACTCCAGCCGTCTGCCCAAGATCAATCTCCACGACATCCTGCTCGACGGCTCCATCACGCTCTGGCGCAACCCCGCCGGCCAGGTCTTCAAGAACCACGACGTCTGGGAGCTGACGGCCGACTGGGACAAGCCCTCCGACCTCGACGACGCCTACGCCAAGGTGCTCGCCGACGAGCAGGCGCTCGCCCGCGAACACGCCTTCGCGTGGGACTCCGACTTCGGCTACCTCTCGCCCGACCCGCTGCACTGCGGCACCGCGCTCTGCTTCGAGGCCGAGTTCCACCTGGAAGGTCTCCACCTCGTGGGCGACCTGCCGCCCACGCTCAACGCCATCGACGCCGTGCGCTTCCAGTA
>CAVGKN010000093.1:0-4972 GCA_963629855.1 Lachnospiraceae bacterium | reverse complement strand
CTCTCGACCCCCACGTTGCGAACGTGATGCTCTACCAACTGAGCTACTTCCCCAGAAGCGGTGAAAACGCCGTATAGTGTATCAGATTTTTCCGACGAGCGCAAGGGGGGCACTTCATTTTTTTTCACGAGGCCGCGTGGGACGTCAGACACGGCGCCAGCGAGGCGGCGAGCGCGCGGAGCGAGTCGCCCGCCACGCGCGCGTCGGTGGAGGCCCAGGCGATCGTGGCGTCGCGGCCGTGCGTGCCGCGGATGCGCGTGGCGTCCTGACACGTCTTGGGCGGGATGAAGGACTTGTCGAAGAAGAGCTCGCAGGGATCGTAGCCGGGCTTATTGTGGATGTCGATGTGCGTGGCCCAGTCCGGCGCTTCGCGGCGATCCTGCCACCACGGATAGGCGCACCAGCTGCCGCGCTGCGCCACGAGCAGGATCTCGCCCGCGGAGGGATGCGCCCAGTCCTGGTCGGCCCGCGTCTCCACGCGCTCGTAGGCGCCCGTGCCCTCCAGCAGACGCGCGACGGCGGGAATGTCCTCCGCGTGGCGCACGTAGACGTGCGCGATCTCGTGGTCGCACATCGCGAAGGCGCGCGAGGCGTAGAAATCCGGATACGCGCGCCCCGCCACGGGACGCACCTTGAAGAGCCCCACCGTGCGGAGCGTCGCGTTGGGGAACGCCGGCGGCCGGTCGGCGAGGCCGATCGCGTAGTCGCCGCACACGGTGAGCGCGCTGCCGCGCCGCGCCGCGAAGTCCGCCACCTGTTCGAGCTGCGCGCGGAATTCGTCGAGCGCCTTCAGCGCCGGCGCGCTCTCGGGCCCGTGGCGCTGCGCCTCGTAGTCGAGCGTGGGCAGATAGAGGAAGGCGATGTCGGGCTCGTGCGCCGCCATCATCGCGAAGAAGTTCGCCAGCACCGCGCGCCCCACCTTCGCCGAGGCGAGCGGGCCCCAGTAGCGATGCAGCGGGAACGTGCCGCACGCGCGGTCGAGCGCGTCGCCCATCTCCGCCGGCTGCGCGTAGTTGCGCATGATCATGCCGCCGCCGTGCTTGTGGATCGGCGCGGGCGAAATCAGAGAGTCCACGCTTTCGCCCAGCGACTGCTGCCAGAAGTACATCCCCACCGTGGCGCCCGCCGTGCGCGCCGGCGCCCAGATGCGCGGCCCGGCGACGAGCGCGGCGGACTGCTCCCAGAACGACGGCTTCATCAGCGCGCGCGAGAAGAAGCCGTTCGAGGTCATGCCGTGGACGCGCGGCGGCGCGGCCGTGCGGAACGTGGCCTGCGCCGTGCACGTCACGGCGGGGAAGCCGCTCGCCGCCGCATTGAACGACAACCCCGCCATCTGCAGCGCGCCGCGCCGCGCGAGGCCTTCATAGCCCAGCCCCGCAGCAATGACAACAAGATGTCTCATGTCTTCGCCACCGACTGCACGGCCATCACGAGATCATGGTGTTCGCCCGGCTGCAGGTCGTAGCCCGCATCGCTCGGCGTCGAGCACGGCTCCACACACACGAACTTCCGCCAGCCGTCCACGCCGAACTCCGGCTGGTTTGCGCTCTCCACACCCGGATTCCAGACGACGAGCCGCGAGTTGCCGCGCGAGACGATCGCGATGGCGCGGTTGAGGCCGTGATCCATGAGCACGTATTCGCGCTTCGTCACGGTGTAGATCTTGCTGCCGCCCACGCGCACCTCGTAGTCGCCCGTCCACGTGCGCGGCCCGATGTCGGGCTCGTTCGTATCCGTGAACTCGCAGCCGTCCACGCCGCGTACGTCGGTCTGGTCACGGTCGCGCACGAGGAAGTAGGGGTGGAAGCCCTCCGAGACGTGGAAGGCGTCCGTGCCCGTGTTCGTGGCGCGCAGCACGAGCGTGAGCTTCATCGAGAGCGTGACCTTGAGCTCGAGCGCGAAGTCGTGCGGCCACGCCGCGCGCGTCGCGTCGTCGCTCGCGCAGGCGAGCGTGATCTCCGTCGCGTCCTCGGAATACTCCGAGCCGATCACGCGCCACCGCGCATAGCGCGCGAGGCCGTGGATCGTCGAGCCTTCCGGGCCGTTCCGCGCGAACCACGGCCAGCACACGGGAATGCCGCCGTGGATCTCCTGGCCCACCGGCGTCTCGTCGTAGGGATGCGGCATGTAGAGGACGGGCGGATTGCCCGTGGGGCGATACGAGATCGTCTGCGCCCCGTAGAGCGAGACTTCCGCCGAGCCGTACTGGTTGGCGAGCACGACGATCGGCGCGTCGTGGTTCGAGGGACGGAACACGATGCGACCGGGTGCGCCATACTGGCGATTGAGCCGTTCGCAGTCGGCGTTGCGCGGTGCGGACTGCGTCTTCATTTCGCCGCTCCTTCCTGCGCGACGGGCGCCGGCGCTTCGGCGAAGGGACCGACCTTCAGCTGCCAGCACGCGCCCGCCGCCGCGGCCGCGAGCACGATCAGCACGAGCAGGAACGCGAGGATCCCATGCCGCGCATACGGATCGCGCGCCACCGCCGCGCCCGCCGGGAGCGCCGCGCGCCGCGTGAACGTGCGCGCCAACCCCATCGAGAACGTGAGCGGCCGGTTCACGGCCCAGCCGCCGGCGTTGAGGATCGCCCCCAGATCGCGCGCGCGCAGCTTGAACCATGCGAGCAGTACGCTCGGCAGCGACACAAGCAGGATGATCGCCGCCACGCCCGCCAGCACCTTCCAGAGCGGAAGCCCCGCCACGAGCCCGATCAGGCCCGCGCACGCGGCGCCCGCCATGCCAACGCCCACGCCCAGCGCCGCCACGCTCGAGGCGAGCGCCGCGCCATCCGCCGGCTTGGCGGCCGGGGCCGGCGTGGCCGCGGCGTCCACGCCCGCGCCGACCTTCGCCACCGCCGCGTCCTGCTTCGAGGAGAGGAACTTGCGGCACTGCTCGGAAATCGTGGCGGCGATCTTCGCCCACGGCGCCCAGAACGCCTCGCGCAGCGACACGGGCGCTTCGACCACGCGCGTGACCACGGCGTCCCAGTCCTTGCCGTCGCAATCGTAGAACACGCCGTTGCGCCCCGCGTAGAGCGCGGCGGTCGTGCCCGCCGTGACCACGGCGCAGACCGTGCGCGTCTCGCCCGTCGCCTTGCGCGTGACCGTGGCGTAGAGCAGACAGCACTTGCTCTTCTCGGCGAGCGCCGCGTGTGCGCCCGCGTCCGCCACGAAGAAGCACAGCCGGCACACGCGCCCGTCGATGTAGAGCTCGCCCGCGCGGAACACGCTTTCGCGCGTGGTGTCGTAGAGGTTGGCCTGATTGACGTAGTTGCACAGCCAGGGCGCGAGATGCGCCGCGAAGCGCACGGCGCGCTCGCAGTCCGCAAAGCGCGCGGACTCGTCCGCGAGCGCCGTGTCGCGCGCGAGAAGGTCGTTGATGGCGTTCTGCGCGCGACCGCCGTCGAGCAGGCGCGTGAGCGTGTCGTCGTCGAGGCCGTCCACGGCGGCGCCGGCCTTGGCGGCGAGCCACGCGGCGTACGGCGCGAACGCGGCCTTGATGCGGCCCCATTCCGCGCGAGTGATCGCCGCGACGGTCTCGCGGCCGAGCACGGGCGCGGCGGCGGCGCACGCGAAGGCGCCGAACTTCGCCGCCCAGAGCGGATTCACGTCGCCTTCGAGCGGCAGCGTGGGCGTGGGATCGGCGGCCACGAGCGGGAGGTCTTCCGGCGGCGTGAAGTAGGCGTCGATTGTCGCCTCCACCGCGTGGAACGCGGCATAGGCCGGCTCGATGTCCACGCCCGGGAGGAGCGCCTTGGCGCCGTCCGCGCGCCAGGCGAGCGCGGCGGCCGCGTCGGCGAAGAACGCATCGGTCTTCGCCTGGTCGATGCCGTCGTCGCCCGAACGATCGGCCACCGTGCCTTCGCAGGCGGCAATGCGCGCGATCAGGTCGGCGAGCGCGCCGTCGGGCGTGGCCTTCGTCGTGATCACGCCGTCGCCGTTGAAGGGCTGCGCGTTGAAGACGGTCGTCGCGTTGAGCACATCGTCGAGCGTGATCGTCTCGGCGTTCGCGCGGTCTTCGCGCGCGAGGATGCGCTGGCACGATTCCTTCAGCGCGGCGCCCTCGGACGTGGACGCGTTGATGTTCGCGAGCGCCAGCTCGGCCTTGCCCGCGAAGAGGAAGTCGAGCGACGTGAAGCGCTGCCGCATCCACGCGACGGCGGCGAGGACTTCGGGCGCGCGGATGCGCCCGTCGCCGTCCGCGTCGAGCAGCTTCAGCGTGGCCGCGTCAAAGCGCAGCCCTGCGTCCGCCGGCGCGGACAGCACCGTCCAGAGGCGCGGGTCGAGCGCCGCCAGGGCCTCGAGGTCCGCGCCCGTTTCCAGCTTCACCTGCACGCAGCGGGCCGATTTGAAGAACTTCCACTTATGCTGTTTCTGTGACATTTTTTAAGTTAAAAATTAAAGGTTAAAGGTTAAAGGTTAAACGATTAAAGGACAAGGGAGAAGTCGATGGGAAGTATACAACATCAGGGATTAACCGTCAAGGAAGGCCCCGCCGACCTTCGTCGGCGAAGCTGTAGTGGGACTTCTCCGTGACGATGACGTGGTCGGCGAGTGCGATGCCCATCATCTTGCCCGCGCCGTAGAGCCCCCACGTGAGCTCGACGTCGCGCTTCGACGGACGCGCGCTGCCCGACGGATGGTTGTGCGCCACGACGACCGAATGCGCGTTCCACCGCACCGCGATCGAGAACACGTCGCGCGGATGGACGCTGACGCCGTTGAGCGTGCCGACGGCAATGACCTGCGGCTCGGAGAGCGGGCGGTTCCTGACGTCGAGCGGCAGCGCCCAGAACGTCTCCTTGACGGCGTTCGCCCCCATCGCCGCGCGAAAGACCTCCGCGGCGTCCGCCGACGACGCGAGCGCCGCGCCCGCCGCCGTCCGCGTCGAGAAGCGCGTCGATCTTCGGACGGTCCACGTCGTCGCCGGAGAGCCGCAGGCGGACGACCTCGTCGCGGTCTTCCGTCGTGTA
>CAVGKN010000092.1:0-4980 GCA_963629855.1 Lachnospiraceae bacterium | reverse complement strand
TCGAGTCCACCGCGCCGATCGCCTCGCAGATGGCGGGCGCGGTGAAGCGCGCGCGGACGCTCGGCACGCTCGTGCACTTCGCCGAGACGCACGACAACGACCGCCTCGCCACGCGCGGGCACGCCTGGGCGCGCATGCGCGTGGCGCTCGCGGCGCTGCTCTCCCACCAGGGCGCCTGGGGCCTCACCAACGGCGTGGAATGGTACGCCACCGAGAAGATCGACGTGCACGGCCGCAGCGACCTCAACTGGGGCGCGCCCGAGAACCTCGTGGCCTTCATCGGCCGGCTCAATCGCCTGCTCGCGCGCCATCCCGACTTCGCGGGCAACGGCGACATGGCGCTTGTGGAGCGCGGCCCCGGCAACTTCCTCGCGGCCGTGCGCGGCGGCACGCTCGTGCTCGCCAACCTCGACTGTGCGCGCGACGTGGTGGCGCAGTGGGATGCGGCGACGTTCCCCGCCGACGGCGACTTCGCCGACTTGCTCACCGACGCGCATGTGCACGTGGCGGACGCCACGCTGCGGCTCGGGCCGGGCGAAGTGCGCGCGCTCACGCTCGCGCCCGACGCCGTAGTCACGCCCGCGCCCGCGCCGGCGCCGTTCGAGGGCCCCGTCGTCGACTGGCGATATCCCGAAGACCTGCAGCGCGAGGTGTGCGTGCCCGCGGGCTGCGCGCTGCGCGTGACGGCGCCGCACGCCTTCCGCGCGCGCGTCAACGACGGCGAGAAGACGCTCGCCGTGAAGCGCAGCGACGCGAACCGCACGGCGATCCTCACGCTGCCGCCCTACGCGGGCGACGGCACGCGCACCGAGGCGCGCACCCTCATCCTTTCGCTCTACACGCCCGGCGGCATCCGCCGTTACGCGGCGAGGATCCACCAGACGCCGCCCGCCGCGCTCGCGCGCGTCAAGACGCTCTTCACCGGCGCGGACGTACGGCGCAACCTCGCCGCGCCCGGACCCGGCGGCCTCTACGAAACCGTGCTCTCGGATGGCGCGGGCAGCGCGAGCCGCGTGAAGCTCGCCTGGGGCGAAGTGCGCAGCCAGTACGACGCGCTCTTCGCCGCGAATCCCAATCCGAACGTGCCCGCCGACCGCCTCGTGCTCTGGACGCGCTGCCGCGCCTGGCTGCAGTTCGAGGGCTATTCGCACGAGGTGAATGCGGACTGCCTCGACTCCTTCCGCGCCGATCCCGCGGGACGCGCGGCCGAATGGCTCTTCACGGTGCCGTGCGGCCGCGGGCGCACGGTGCGCCTCAGCTTCCGGCTCACGCAGGGCGGCGGCGCCACGCCGCGCGCCGACCTGCACGTGCGGCGGCTCGTCTCCAATCTGCCCGACGTGGGTGCGCCCGTCACGCTTGTGTTCCGTCCCGACTTCGAATGGCGCAGCTTCCACGAGACGACGAAGGCGCGCGGCGCGGTGGAGACGGCCTTTGCGAAGGCCACCACCGTGCGCGGCGAAACGGGCTTCGACTTCGCGCCGTATGGTCAAGACGCGCGCCTCGCCTTCGACGTGACGGGCGGCGCGTTCCACGCGGAAGGCGCGTGGAGCTACTGCGTCTCCCACGCCGAGGAAGCGGCGCGCGGCCAGGCCGACTGCGGCGACGTCTACTCGCCGGGCTGGATCTCGTGCACGCTCGTGCCGGATGCGGCCGCCACGCTCTCCGCCGCCTACGTGCGCGCGGGGGAGACGGCGGGCGCCGTGCCAGCGGCGCCAAGCGCGCTGCTGCCGCCCGTGCTGCCACTCGCGGAGGCGCTCACGGCCGCGCTGAAGCTCTTCATCGTGAAGCGCGACGACGTGAAGACCGTGATCGCGGGCTATCCGTGGTTCCTCGACTGGGGCCGCGACACGTTCATCTTCCTGCAGGGCGCGATTCCCGGCGGCTTCACGCGCGAGGCGCGCGACATCGTGGAGGCGTTCGCGCGCTTCGAGGAGAAGGGCACGCTGCCCAACATCATCTACGGCGAGACGGCGGGCAACCGCGACACGGTGGATGCGCCGCTCTGGTTCATCCGCACGCTCGCCGCGCTCGGCACGGAGGGCGACGCCTTCCGCGCCGTGGCGGAGGACATCGTGGCGAACTACGTGGCGGGCACGCCGAACGGCATCCGCGTGGACGCCGCCTCGGGACTCGTGTGGTCGCCCTCGCACTTCACGTGGATGGACACGAACTATCCCGCGTGCACGCCGCGCATGGGCTACCCCGTGGAGGTGCAGGCGCTCTGGATCGCCGCCCTGCGCTATCTCGGCGGCGCCAAGTGGAACGCGCTCGCGGATCGCGCGGCCGCGTCGCTCGCGCGCCTCTTCACGAGTCCCGACCACGAGGGCCTTGCGGACTGCCTCGACGCGCCGGACGGCGAGCCGGCGGCCGAAGCCGTGCCCGACTGGGGCGTGCGGCCAAACCAGCTCTTCGTGCTGTCGCTCGACGCGCTCGCGGGCGTGGCGGCGGAGCGCGAAATCGCGCGCGGCGTAGTGCGCGCCTGTGCGCGGCTCGTGGTGCCGGGCGGCATCCGCACGCTCGCAAGCGACGACATGCGCTACCGCGCCACGTACGCGGGCGACGAGGATACGCAGCGCAAGCCCGCCTACCACAACGGCACGGTGTGGGCGTGGCCGTTCCCGATGTTCGCGGAGGCGCTTGTGAAGACGGGTCTCGCGACGAAGGAGACGGCGCTCTCGCTGCTCGCGTCGTCCGTGGAGAACTTCAACCTCGGCTGTGCGTGCCACCTCTCGGAATGCGCCGACGGCGACGCGCCGCATGCGCAGAAGGCGTGCCGCGCGCAGGCGTGGAGCGCGAGCGAACTGCTGCGCGTGTGGCTCAAGCTCTCGGAGGCCTAGCGCATGCGCCGCCTCCTGTGGTGCGCGCCCGCCGCGCTCTCCGCGCTGCTGCTCTGGGCGGCCTATCCGCCCATGGGCGAAGTGTGCGCGCTCGTGTTCGCGCTCGCGCCGCTCCTCGTGGTGGCGCGCGTGGCGTCGCCGAAGGCCGCGGCGTGGAGTTGGTTCGCGGGCGGCTTTCTCTTCTGGGCCGGCACGCTCGCGTGGATGCCGGCGATCGTAAAGAACAACGGGCCACTGCCGCTCGTGATTCTCGGATGGGCGGGGCTGGCGGCCCTGTGCGCGGCGTACTTCGCGGCGTTCGGCTGGCTCAGCGCCCGGGCGTGGCGGCGTTTCGGGAAGGGCGCGCTCGCGTGCGAGCCGCTGCTCTGGGCGGGACTCGAATGGGTGCGCAGCTGGCTCTTCACGGGCTTTGCGTGGAACTTTCTCGGCACGGGGCTTGCGGACGCGCCCGCGCTCGCCGCGCCCGCGCGGCTTGGCGGCGTCTATCTCGTGAGCGCGCTCGTGGTGCTGCTCAACGGCGTGTTCGCCACGCTGGCGTGCCGTCTGCTCGCGCCCATGGTCGGCGAAGAGAAGATGGGCGCGTGGCGGCCGGTTGCGGGATGGCGGCGCGCGCTGGAGACGGCGCTGCCGCTTGGCGCGATCCTGCTCGCCTTCGGGCTGTCCAACGCGACGCGACCGAACGACGTCGAGGCGCCGGTGCCGCTGCGCGTCGCGCTCGTGCAGCGCAATGCGCCGTGCATCTTCCGCGCGGGCGCGGCGCGGGAGAATCCGGAAGAAGTCTTCGGGCGGCTGCTCGACGTGGCGGCGGCGGCGCGTCCCGACCTCGTGGTGTGGGCGGAAAGCGCGCTCGCGGAGTTCGGGCCGGTCGGCGGCGCAGGCGCGGCGCGCGCAGCGCGGCTCGTCGCCGACAAGACGGGCGGCGGCGCCCTGCTCGCGGGGGGCGACTGGAAGGACGATAACGGTAAGGTCTACAACGCGGCCGCGCTCTACGCGGCGACGAACGTCCAGGTCTACGCCAAACAGCATCTCGTGCCGTTTGGGGAGTACATTCCGTTCGACAAGTGGATCACGCCGCTGCAGCGGCTCTCGCCCATCGGCGTGTCGCTGTGGCCGGGCGAGGCGCGCACGGTCGCGCTGCGCACGCGCGCGGGGGCGGAAATCGCGCTCGCGCCGCTCATCTGCTACGAGGATACGGATCCCGTGCTCGCGCGGCGCACGGCGAAGCTCGGGGCGCAGGCAATCGTGCTCATCACGAACGACAGCTGGTTCTCGCACTCGATCGAGCCCGTGCAGCACGCGGCGCAGGCCGTGCTGCGCGCGATCGAGACGGGACTGCCGGTCGTGCGCGTGGGCAACTCCGGCGTGACGGGGCTCATCCTGCCCTCGGGCCGCGCGCGCTGGCTCGAAGACGGCGAAGGGAAGCCGCTCGTGGACGCCGCCGGCACGATGGTCGAGCACGTGCTCGTGGCGCCGCATCCCGTCCTCACGCCCTACGCGCGCCTCGGCGACCTCCCGCTCGCCGTACTCTTCGCGGCACTCCTCATCGCCCTCGCCCTCCCGCGCCGCCGCACCGCCTAAATGCGTCCGTCGCCATGGTATTCGTTCCCCACGCAAGCAGATGAATATGGTATACTGTCCTTGCCATGAGACCCATTGCCACAGAGACAAACGACTTTGAGACCTTGCGGAAGCAGGGGCAGATCTACGTTGACAAGACGGCGCATCTGCATCGGATGATTGCCGATCCGTCGCGGAAGTTCTTCTTCTGCGCGCGGCCGCGGCGCTTCGGCAAGTCGCTCAGCGTGACGACGATGAAGTCCATCTTCCTCGGGCACCGCGAGTTCTTCGAGGGCCTCGCCATCGCGAAGACGGACTACGACTGGAAGAAGCACGTCGTCATCCATCTCAACTGGGGCAAGGTGTCGGTCGCGAGCATTGAAGCGTTTGAGAAGTCCATTGCCACGGCTGTGGAGCTCGCCTTGTCAGAGTCTGGCTATGCTTACGACAAGACTCTTCTGCCATCCGACAATCTCGGCCTGGCGATTGACTACTTCGCGAAGAAGTCCGAGAAGGAGGCTTCTGAGAAGAGAGACGACGACACCCTGAACGACAAGGGGCGGGGCGTTGTCGTGCTCATCGACGA